>JAFXDK010000027.1 GCA_017521805.1 Ruminococcus sp.
GCCAAAAAGACGAAAGCAGAAAGGAAATTTATCAAGGAAGAAAAACGCAGGAATGCTGTCGCATTTCAAGTTTTTCTGACGCAGAGAAATTTTCTTTATGCCGAGTATTTGATGGCAAGGTTTAGTTGGGGGAGCAATAGTGTCCCTCGTCCGAAATTATAGCTCAGCAGCCTTTCTGAGTTCGTCCACAGCGGCTTTTATCACAAGCTCACCGGGATTGTCTCCGCCCATAATACGCGCAATTTCAGCTGTTCTGCCGCTGAAATCAAGCTGTGTGACGCTGGTTTCCGTTCTGCCGTCCACCAGATTTTTTTCAATCATAAGGTGATTGTCAGCCATAACAGCAATCTGCGAAAGATGAGTTACGCATATAACCTGCCGTACCTTGCCTATCTCTTTCAGCTTTATGCCGATTTTCTGAGCCGCTTTGCCGCTTACGCCTGTATCAATTTCGTCGAAAATCATGGTATCTATGCTGTCTCTGTCGGCAATAACGCTTTTCAGAGCAAGCATAACACGGGATAACTCGCCTCCCGAAGCAATTTTCGAAATTGGCTTGGGTTCTTCACCCTTGTTTGCGGATATGAGAAATTCCACCGTATCCATTCCGCTTACTGTAAGCTTACCCTTTTCGTGACGTACTGCAAGAACAACTCCTGCCATATTGAGAAATTCAAGCTCCTCAGTAACGCGGCTAACAAAGCGTTCTGCGGTCTGCTCGCGGTAGTCGTAAAGAGCCTTTGCCTGTTCAGTAACCTTGCGGAGCAGTTCTTCACGCTTGTCCGCAAGAAGCTTAATTTCGCTGTCGCTGTCCTGTAATCGTGTAAGCTCATCGCAGGCATCGTCATACATTTTTACAAGCTCTGCGGAATCAGCCATATACTTGCGTTTAACCTTGTTAATCGCTCCCAGACGCTCACGGAGATACTCCACGCGCTGACCGTCAAGCTCAGCTTTATCGGCGATTTTTTCAAGCTCAGAGGCGATATCCGAAAGCTCTATTTCAACAGCCGAAAGCCTGTCATACAAAGCCGATACCTCCGCTGAATCGTCGGTAAGAGAGGATATTTCCCCCTCTGCCGCCGCAATGATATCATTTGCCCCGTCATCGCCCTTTATAGCCTGTACAGCGGAATTTATAGCAGATATGATACGCTGTGAGTTATTTGCCGCCGCATATTCCTTTTCAAGTTCGTCGTCCTCACCTGCTTCAAGGTCAAGAGCGCCAACGTCCTTGACAATTTCACTGAGATGACGTATACGCTCAATACGGGACTGCTCCTGTTTTTTCAGTTCACCAAGCCGACGAGCTGTACTCTGCAATTCGCGGAATGTAACACGATAAGCGTCAAGTAAGCTGTTATCGCCGCTGAAATCGTCCAGAATCTCCATATGCCTTTCGCTGTCAAGGAGAATCTGATTATCGTGCTGACCGTGAATATTTATCATCATACCGCCGATTTCTTTCAGCAGGGAAGCCGAAGCTGTCCTGCTGTTTATTCGTGCCACGCTTCCGCCGTCAGCGTTGATTTCACGGGTAACGGTTATTTCATTGTTTTCGTGGTCAATGCCCAGTTCATCAAGCTTATTGCAGACCTCAGGAGAAAGCTCCGTAAAAAGAGCCGTAATTATAGCCTTATCACAGCCTGTGCGGACAATATCCTTACTACACCGCTGTCCCAGAACAGCATTTATTCCGTTGATAAGTATGGATTTACCTGCTCCCGTTTCGCCTGTAAATATATTAAGCCTTTTCTCCAGCGGTATTACGGATTCCCTGATTACCGCAAGATTTCTGATATAAAGCTCCTTTAACATCGACCGTTGACCTGCTTTCTACAGTATATCGTTTCTGAATTTCTTTGCCAGTTTTTTCGCGTCTGCTTCACTGCGGACAAGTATGAATATTGTATCATCCCCTGCAATTGTGCCCACAACTCCCTCATGTCTGACAGAGTCTATAGCGGCACAAGTACCCTGCGCCATACCTGCGCGGCATTTCAGAACTATGGTATTCAGCGCATAGTCTACATCTACAACCGCCTCTGAAAAGATTCCCTTTTCCACAGCTGCCGCCGGAGGAAGTGTATACCTGTATACCCCGTTTTCATCACGGAGCTTCACAAGGGAAAGCTGCTGAATATCACGGGAAAGAGTCGCCTGCGTGACGCTTATCCCCCTTTCGCTGAGAAGCTGTATAAGCTGTTCCTGAGTAGATACAGGGATATCGTTAATTAATTCAAGTATAATATCACGGCGGTTATTCTTCATACTATCCTCACTTTATTGGTTTGCACATTTTCCTGCACAGAGAATCATGGAACGCGTTGTCTATTAAATCAACAAAATTAAGGGTATGACTTCCCCTCATAATCTCAATAGATTCATTTTCAGCCATTCTGTATTCAAGTTCTCCGTCAATACTGATAATCAGCGATGTTTCACCTGCTGTTCTGTCAGTGAGAGTGAGCTTTCTGTCAGGTGAAAAAAGCGTTGCCCTTGCAAAAAGGGAATGGGGACATATCAGCGTCATCTCAATGCATTGCAGGTCTGGTTCGATTACAGGGCCTCCTGCTGAAAGGGCGTATGCCGTAGAACCTGAGGGAGTGCTGAAAAGTACACCGTCCGCGCGGTATTTTCCTATGAGATAGCCGTCTGCCTCAACATCGAAATCACATATTCTGAAAGTTGCAGATTTTGCAGAAACTTCATTGAGCGCTGTATACACTCTGTCATGTATTACAACATCAATAGTCATACGTCGTGATATGCTGTAATCCCCTGTTTTAAGCCTTTTCAGCGCGTCAAGCTGATTAGCTTCAAGAGCCGCCATAAAGCCGAGGGTTCCCGTATTTATCCCCAGAAGCTTTGTATCTGTACCAACGAGAAGCTTTGCGCATCTGAGAATTGTGCCGTCACCGCCGATAGCAATAAAGAAATCGGCAGTTCCCACAAGCTTATTTATATCTTCAAAAATAACAAAGGGCTTATCATCAAATTCCTTAGTATACTCGCGGCTTATCACAACTCCGATATCAACGGAATGGAGTATATCACAGACTTTTCTGGCACAGCCCAGTGCATTTTTCTTTTGAAAATTAGGATAAAGTACAGCTATCATTTTTTCCTCCTAAAGTTGAGTAAAGGCTTCTTCCACAATTGCTCTGAAATCCTGCTCCGACGGTATTTGCTGAGTTTTTGAAAGCTTTACCAGATACTCGATATTTCCGCTTCCGCCTTTTATTGGAGAATAGGTATATCCCATAGGAACAAGCCCAGTCAGCCTGATAAAGCTGTCGATTTCGCTGAGAATACGCATATGGACTTTTCTGTCCTTTACGATTCCCCTCTTGCCGATATCGCTCTTGCCTGTCTCAAACTGCGGCTTTATAAGCACAGCGGCAGTTCCGTCCTCTTTAAGCAGTTCGCTGATTTTCGGCAGTATTTTTGTTACAGATATAAAAGAAACATCAGTGCATACAAAATCCACTGCACCGCCGATATCCTCAGCTGCAACAGCGCGTATATCCGTATTTTCCATATTCACAACACGGCTGTCACGGCGTAAGGATTCCGCAAGCTGACCGTGTCCCACATCTACGGCATAGACTTTTTCAGCGCCGTGCTGAATCATATACTCGGTAAAGCCGCCTGTAGAAGCGCCGATATCAAGGCATCTCAGACCTTCGAAATTCAGGGAGAAATACTCCGCCGCCCTTTCGAGCTTTAACGCACCTCTGCCAACATATAATTCCTGCTCTGCGGATTCAATAGCGTCCTCTGCCGAAACCTTTGCGGAGGATTTTTTTGCCGTTTTGCCGTTGACAGTAACAGCTCCCGATTTTATCATTTCCTTTGCTCGCTCACGGCTTCGAGCGATACCTCTTGCCACAAGCTCAGCGTCAAGCCGTGCCATTACTGCCGCCTCCGTTTTTTATAATTTCAGCCATTTTATCACAGCTCATTCCAAGCTTATCCAATGCCGATTTAACAGTAGCCTGCTTTACGAATCCCTTTGCCGCAATGCGTCTGTAATCGCCCTTATAACCTGCCTCCATGAGCAGACTGCCGAATTTTTCGGAAATACTGCCATAACCCACAGCTTCCTCGAAAAAGATTATCCGCTTATATCTCATAGCCTTGCAGACAAGTTCAAGCTCTACAGGGAAGATTTTCGTAAGTTTCAGTATATCACATGGCAAATCTTTTTTAAGCGCTTCTACAGCTTTGTATGCCTCGCAGAAAATTCTGCCGTAGGATATAACGAGGGTATCACTTTTTCCGTTGCTGATAAAACTGTAGTCAGAACTGTTTACACCACATTTTACAGCATTGTCCTCCACGCCTCTGGGATATCTTACAGCCGCAAGATACTTTTCGTCGTATATGGCTTTTTTAAGGCATATTTTCAATTCCTCATAGTTTGAGGGGGAATATATAACCGTATCAGGTATAGTCGTCAGCATGGGTACATCAAACAACCCCTGATGAGTTTCTCCGTCCTCGCCTACAATTCCTGCGCGGTCGATTCCGAGAACAAGGTGAAGTCCACCTATTGCCACATCATGTATAAGCTGGTCGTAGGCTCTCTGTAAGAATGTGGAATATACCGCAAATACAGGGATTTGTCCCATTGCCGCAAGTCCGCCGCCAAATGTTACCGCGTGCTGTTCGGCGATTCCCACATCATAAAAGCGATTTGGCAGCTTTTTCCCGAAATATTGCAGTCCCGTGCCGTATTTCATAGCCGCTGTTATGGCGCAGATACGCTCATCATCCTCCGCAAGACGCAGAAGCTCTCTGCCGAAAACAGTGGAATAGTTTTCACCGGCGGATATTTCAGGATTTCCGGATTCAACGTCAAAGCGCGATATACCATGATATTCTCCGGGATTTTTCTCAGCAGGGAGATATCCCTTGCCCTTCACAGTCTTGACATGAACGAATACAGGACGGTGATATGATTTCGCCATTCTCATAGCCTGTTCCATATCTTTCAGGCTGTGACCGTTTATTGGTCCGAGATAAATAAATCCCATATCCTCAAAGAGATTTCTTTGGAGTACCGTTGACTTTATAGCGTCCTTGACATATTTCATACCCTTAGCCGCCTTTGAGCCTACTACAGGTATCTTGTTCAGTTTCTGTTCAACCTTGCGCTTTGTATCCAGATATTCCTCAGAATTACGCAGCCCTGTCAGATATTTTTCAAGAGAACCCACACTTTTGGAAATCGACATATTATTATCGTTGAGTATGACAATAAGATTGCTTTCTGTATTGTGACAGCAGTTGTTCATAGCCTCATAGACCATACCACCTGTCATTGCACCATCACCGATTACTGCAACTGTATAATTATCCTTGCCCTGTAAACGCATAGCCTCAGAAATTCCGCAAGCAACGGAAAGAGAATTACTGCTGTGACCTGCTATAAAGGTATCGTGAACCGATTCAGAGGGCTTTGGAAATCCTGATAATCCGCTTTCCTGACGGATAGTGGAAAATTTATCTACTCTGCCTGTAAGAAGCTTGTGTACATAAGCCTGATGTCCTACGTCCCAGACGATTTTATCCTCTGGGGATTTGAAATTGCGGTGTATTGACATTGTAAGCTCCACAACTCCCAGATTTGAAGCAAGGTGCCCTCCTGTTGAAGCTACGGTATCAATAAGAATTTTTCTTATATCACAGCAGAGTTGTCCGCACTGCCCGAGAGAGAGCCTTTTCAGGTCGGCAGGCAGATTAAGCTCTGAAAGGCTTACTCTGCCGCCGTTTTTTATAAATTCACTCATTTTATCGTTCCGTGAAAACGGTATACGCCGTATTCACAAACTCCTTTTAGTATTTGCGCTTGAGAAGCTTTTCTGTAAGCGTTACAAGGAACTCATTGTCGCGAATTGCGCTAAGCCATTCCAGAGCCTCTGATGTCGCCTTATCAGCGGCTTCCTTTGCCTTTTCAATGCCGAAAAGGGATACATAAGTATTCTTATTTGAAGCCTCATCGCTTCCCACAGGCTTTCCAAGCTCCTCAGTGGTACTTGTTACATCAAGGATATCATCAATAAGCTGGAAAGCAAAGCCAAGACGGAGACCGTATTCAGCGGCTGCTCTGATTGTTTCGTTGTCGGCATCAGCACAGATAGCGCCCATTACGCAGGATACAGCTATAAGCTGACCTGTCTTGCAACGATAGAGATTTCTGAGGTTATCCTCATCAACGTTGTCACACTTTTCATTTTCCATATCAATTACCTGTCCGCCAATCATACCGTCTCTGCCCACAGAGTTTGCAAGTACTGAGATAATAAGCACTTTCTGCTCTGGAGTGAGATGCTGAGCGTCAGCAATAATCTCAAAGGGAAGAACAGCAAGAGCATCTCCTGCAAGAATAGCCATTGCTTCGCCGAAAGCCTTATGGCATGATGGTTTGCCTCTGCGGAAATCATCGTTATCCATAGCAGGCAGGTCATCATGAATCAGAGAAAAGGTATGTACCATTTCAATAGCACAGGCAGGTGCGGAAGATGCCTCAATCATACCGCCGAGTGCCTCACAGAAAGCATGTACAAGAACAGGACGAAGTCTCTTTCCGCCCGCACGGAGAGAGTAGTTCATAGCGTCGATAAGCTTAACCTGCGGTCTGTTTTCATGGCTGTAGTTGTTGAAATTCTTCAGTTCCTTTTCAATGTAGTCAACATAGGATTTCATTTTTTCTTCAAAGTTTTTCATATCATTTTTCCTCCGTTATTTTTATTTTTGCGCTTTCAAGCTGATTTCTGCAAAGAGCGGAGATTTTCACGCCCTCGCCGTACAGCTCAACTGTTTTTTCCAACGGAACATCGCCTTTCTCAAGTTCCAAAACGATATCCGCAAGTTTTTTCAGATTTTCTTCAAAAGTTTCCTTGTTTTCCATATTATTCACCGTTTACATCGATTATTTCAGCTGTTGCAGTTCCCTTATCAAAACGCAAAGTTATTTCCTGTCCCACTGTCAAATCAGCTGAATCCCTTACAAGATCATCGCCCTTGTATACAAGAGAATAACCTCTTGCCATAACTTTAAGGGGACTGAGGCTGTCAAGCTTTGCCGCTTTTTCAGCAAGCTGAGCGGAACATCTGTCAAAATTACGTTTTACAGCTGTTTCTGCACGATTTTGCAGATTCGCCAGTCTTTCCTCCATAAGCTTCAGCCTGTTTTCAGGTGACTGCGCCGAAAGTTTTGCAGATAAAGAATTGTATGTGCCTAATTTTTTTTCAACTGCCGCCATAGCCGCCTTTTCACAGCGTCTTTCATAGCCGTTTATATACTCCCTCAACTGCGAAATATCGGGAGATGCAAGCTCTGCCGCCGCTGAGGGAGTAGGAGCTCTCATATCTGCGGCAAGGTCGGTGAGAGTAAAATCCACCTCGTGTCCCACTGCGGAAATAACAGGGATTTTACAATTGTATACAGCTCTTGCAACAGCTTCTGTATTGTATGCGGACAAATCCTCGGAAGAACCGCCGCCTCTGCCCACAATTACAACATCACAGCCTGCGGCTTCTGCTTTGAGGATTCCCTGACATATAGACATAGGCGCTGCTTCACCCTGCACAAGAGCGTCAATGGTATACAGCTCACAAAGGGGATATCTTCGGGATAATACGTTTATGATATCCTGCACAGCCGCACCGCTGAGAGAAGTTACAGCGCCGATTTTCTTCGGCATATAGGGCAGACTGCGTTTGTGCTCCTCAGCGAATATACCCTCAGCCGCAAGCTTTTTTTTCAGCTGTTCAAGAGCAACACTTGCCTTGCCTGCGCCCTCGGGAATAACATCATTTACATAAAGCTGATACACGCCGTCACGCTCATATACGGCTATACTTCCCGAAGCCACAACAGACATTCCGTCCTCAGGCTGAAATTTCAGCCTTGAAGCCGCCGAAGCAAACATGACAGCTTTCAGCGTGCTTTCCTTATCTTTAAGGGAAAAATAGCAGTGACCACTTTTGTAATGACATATAAAATCAGTAATTTCACCTTTTACCATAATTCCCTGCAAAATCCTGTCACTTTTCAGCTTTGAGGCGATATATTTATTTACCTGTGTTACCGTGATTACCGGCATTTTTCTTCACTCCATTTCAGATATGCGAATAATGCCGTTCCTGCCGCATTATCGCAGGAAAACTGCGGCTGTGCAAAGGAAGCGTCACTGAATCGGGAAATAATTTGTCTGCGTATGAGCATATCCGACATAACCCCTCCTGCATACACAAGAGGCAATCTGCCATGCTTTTCTATGGCATAATCCGTCATGGAAATAATCACAGCGGAAATATAATCAAGGCAGTATGCCGCCGTATTTTCTGGGGATTCGCCGCTGTCAAGCATAGCCTTGCACTTGTTTTCAACTCCTGAAAGACAGCAGTTTCCGTCTTTCAGTACAGGCTTTATTTTCTGGTGCTTATCAGCTTTTTCCGCAAGCTTTTCCAGTTGAATACCGCAGGGGAAATCAAGTCCCAGCATAAGCCCCACGCGGTCAACAGCCTGTCCTCCATTTAGGTCAAGGGAAGTGGCTATAGTACTGATTTTCAGTATCATGTCTGTATCAGGCTCACAGAGCAGACAATCTGTAGTTCCGCCGCTTACATGAAAAGCGATAAAGGGCTCTCTGATAAGCTCAAGCCTGTCCGCAGAGTAAAGAGCGGCAAGGATATGCCCCACCTGATGAGATGTGGTATACATTGGTATCTTTTCAATAGCTGAGTAACTGCGCACAAATCCCTCACCGCAGAGAAAACAGGGCATATACGAACCCTCAATATTTCTTGGTCGTGCAGATGCCGCCGCCGCTGTAATTTTTCCGATATCCTCAGCTGCAAACAGTCCCTCTATCATATCAGGTAACTGCTTTGTGTGATGAAATACCGCGTCACTCTGGCGAAGTCCAAGTGCTCCGCTTTTTACAGGCAGGAGCTTTTTTTGCTGGACTATTCTGTTTTCTTCGCTGATATATACTGCTGCGGAGGTTGTATAATTACTTGTATCAATACCGAGAAACTCAGGCATTTTCCTGATCCTTTGCACGATCGCGGGAGAATGCTCCGAGAACACCGTTAATAAAATTAACGTCCTCGCGGTATGTATATGTATTAGCAAGCTTTATAGCCTCGCTGATTGCCGCATTTACGGGAGTTTTTTCTTCATAGAGGCACTCATAAACAGCAATTCGCAGTATTGCATGATTGAGCTTTGAAATTCTGGAAAGCTTACGTGATTTGCTATAGCTCTCGATTATATTGTCAAGCTCCTCTGCATGAGTAAGAGTACCGTTTACAAGGGACTTCACCTCGTCGTTTACGGTGATTTCCTCAATTTCCTCTGCAATTTCGTAAAGCTCCTCAATATTATCATCACGGAGCAGCTGCTCGAATACAAGCTTGAATGCGCTATCTCTTATTTCACTTCTTGTCATTTGTTTTCTCCTAACATTTAAAATACAACACTGTCAACGATTACATTGACTCTTGCAACGGTTACGCCTGTCATTGACTGTATGCTTTCCTTAACAGCAGTCTGAACCTCCTGAGCAACAGCCGCCGCCTTAACACCGCTTTTTACCTTTATTTTTATATCCAGAGCCGCAACATCTTCAACCATAGTCACAATAATCGGACCGTTCTTTCTCAGCTTAGAAAGCTTATTAACCTCACCGCAGAGACCTGCAACACCATTTATATCAAGTGCCGCAAGCTTTGCAACGGTGATTATAACATCTTCGGAAATCTTCAATGCACCTAATGATGTTTTCTTAACATTATCCATTTTATACCTCCTGCGTAAATGCTCTGTCAATCAAGGCACTTTATACTGTGCCTTGATTTCTGAGCAATAATAATCTATTAATATACAGTAATTTGTTTTAACCAAAATGCTATATATATTCCTACTTTATATTATACCAAATAATTCACAAAATTTCAACTACTTTACTTCAAAAATTCTGATATTTTCTGCTGAAACGTCAGTTTCGCTTAAAATAATATCCTTTACAGATGCCGCCTGCGCCTTATCAAGCCCCTCTGTCTTGATTACAATCTTAGCAGATTCGCCGTCAAGGTATGCCACACAATCTTCAAATCCCTGAGCTTTTACAAGGGATTCAATAGTTCCCTCTGATTCGATAAGCTTTGAAACCTCAACAGCATCAATGGCATTTACAACCATTTCATCTTCTGTAAGGTCGCCTCCGCCGATAATAGTCTGTAATGTCTGTACAGCTTCGTCACGGTTGCTCATCTTATCAAGGCGTGCCTGTGCGAAGTAGTCTGCAGAGGCTGTCTCAGTTTCATCTGCTGTACCCTTTGATAAATCGGCATTTACAAATTCAGTTTCGCCGTAGTTGACAGTTTCGCCCATTTCCGCAACTTCTACAGTATTCTTGTCATTTTTAATATCGGGTGCTGTTATGTAATTGATATACACCGCTGTTGCAAGCATAAGTGTAAGACAAGACATGATAATCTGCTTTTTTCCTATAATAATTGTTGGCTTTCTCATAAATATCTACTCCTTATTTCATTATCGTCACATAAATATCTGATGTTGGAATGTCAAGTGCCGCTGATACAGCTTTGTATATGCGCTCCTCTACAACAGGACTTCCGCATCCGCTGCATATCACAACAGCCCCCGTTACTTCGGGAACTTTTACAGTCTCCACCAATGGTTCACGGTTACTGCTTCCACCTACTATGACAAACTTTTCTTCATTCTCAGTTTTGCTTTCCGACTGAGAACTTTTTTTCTCGGAGGCGTAAACGTACCTCTCCCCCGAACCTACTGTAAGATATACCTTTACCTCACCTGCCCCCTCAATATTTTCCAGAAAGGCCTCAAGCCTTTCCTCGTTTTCACTGCAATAATTCTGTGTGATATCGGAATCCGACTTTTCCTTTGGCTTTTCAATTTCTTTTTCACCGCCGAAAAGCGACAACAGGAACAGAAGAAAAAGTCCGAGAATTCCCAGAAGTGCGGCACTTGCGGCAGACCGTTTATTTCCTGTGATTCCCTTTATTTTTTCAAGAATTTCCATTTATAACCTCCGTTTCCATGCCCAGACAATTTTTCACCATAAGTGCCGCCGCTTCGTAATCCTTCGCCGTTATCGTCACACTACTAATAGATATGCTGTAATCTGCTGAAATATTAACGTTTGTCTCAATTAATTCGTAATTTATACCTGCGCTGTCAAACTGTTGTTGAAGCACAGCGGTAATATTCGCCTCTGTTTCCGCTTCCAGAGCCATAGCATATGCGTCATCACCGTAGTCAGCCACAGGATAACTGTAATCGGAGATATCGGGCAGTTCAAGGCAAATTGTGCCCTGCGCAAAGGGTGTAATCATTATCAGCGCAAGGAGCAGATTGAATATTGTAGTAAGTCCCGATTTAAGCTTCGATGTTGCCGCCGCATTTCCAACAATGCACCGAGCCGCAGATACGGCACATATGGCTATGACCGTAGATTTAATACCCACCATAGCCTAACCTCCAAATGTTTTCATAAGTATTGCGGAACAGAGTATGAATATAACACAATAACATACCAGCACGCACTGAGCAATTGCAAGTCCGTTGTCAATGCTTTTCAGCAGCTTTACCATTGCATCTGAAGAAAATACATCAGCCGCCGCACTGCCAGTCCACATTACAAAGCGGTATACCATAAGCTCCAGTATACTTGGCAGCAGAAGCATTATTATGGCTATCATTCCTGCTGCGCCAACAGTTCCGCCGATAACTTCAAAGCTTCCTTTAACAGTGGAATATGCATCGGAAACTGCACCTCCCACAATTGGAATGAATCCCGACACAAGCATTTTCGCTGTTTTAGCCGCCGCACCGTCAGCCTTGCCTGTAATTGTACATTTAAGGGTAACAAATCCGGAAAACAGCGTCATTGTTACGGATATTATCCATGTCAGCGTTTTTTTTACAAGATTCACAAGGCTATCAAGTGATGTACTTGGAAAAACACTCCCTGTTATGCCCAGTGATGCTGTAACCGAAAGAACGGGGAGAAGATAACTCTCCGACAGTCGCACAATAACCTCAGATGCACCGAGTAAAAGCATATGGCATACCCCTGCCGTTGTAAAGCCTCCACAGGCAACAGATACCGCCGACATGATAGGGACAAATACAAGTATAAATCCCCCAGTCCGCTGAATTGTGCCAAGTATACCCTCATAAACGGCTATAATCTGTGGTATAATCACTGCTGATGAACTTATTACGCAAACCATGTTGTATATCTCGTCGGTTGTCTCAATAGCTGATTTTGCAACAGTTCCGAAAAGTATAACAAGAATTATTCCCGACAGCAATTTCATGGGAGCAGATATTCTTGCAGATACAGCGCCCCACAGCCTATTCCACAGGGAAGACAGTGACAAATTTTCCATATCCTCCGCTTCAATTCCGATTCCGTAATCTGAAAGAATATCATCAATTTCAGCGGATATTTCCGTATAAAAATCATTCTCCTCCGCGGCGTATACCGAAAAGGCAGAAACACAGGAAAAAACCAGCACCCAAGACATAATTACAATAATTAATTTTTTCATATTCACCTACATCAGACTGCTGATTTGCTCCAGAATCGCTTTTACAAGGGGCAGGCTCAGCAGAGTTACAGCTCCGCGCCCCCAGAGCTCCGCCGCCGCACCGATTGCAGATTCTCCGCTGTCGCGGCAGAGTTCCGAGGTAATACGTGTTATTATGCATATGGCAAGCCCTTTGAAAATCAGGGCAAGATAGCTTTCAGATATACCTGCCGCTGAAAATATCTCCTGCAATTCGCTCATCATTGGAGCAACAAAGGCGGCAAAACTGCCTATAACCGCAGTACAGGCGGCTATAGCAAGGAGCATAGACTGCTCACGGCAATGCTGACGGAGCAGAACTGCAAGAACCGCAGAACACAGGCAAAAAGCCGCCGTAACAAAGCACCTATCCGTCATAATCCGAACACCGTTTTCACCGTTTCAAAGAGACCTGCTATTTCCTCAACGATTATCATCAGCACAACTATCAGTCCCGCAAGTGTTGTCATCATAGCCTGTTCCTCACGTTCAGCCCGTTTAAGCACAAGATTCAGCACCGCCACAATAATTCCCGTTCCTGCAATTTTGAAAATCAAATCGATGTCCATTACTCCACCCCTTTACAAAACAAGTATTCCTGCCATGATTCCGAAAAGCACTCCTGCGCCCTGATATAACCTGCCCTTTTTCAAAAGCTCCTGACGGCGAAGTTGAGAGAGCTGCTCAAGCTCCTTGAGGAAGCCATTAATCTGGGATATCTGAGATGTTGAGTCACTGCGTCCGAGGATTTCACCAAATCGATACAGAATTTCTTTTTCTTCGCTACCAATATTTTTTTCGCTGTCAAGGGATTCGCGCCATATTGTGTGGAAATCCTCACCCATTCTGTACTCGTCAGGAAGTTTTTGCAGAAATTTCAAACCTTTCAGATTTTCATCACATTTAAGATTTTTGCACAGCCCATAAACATCTTGACATCGCATACCGATAATATAAATTGACCTACGAAGTAAATGCTCCACACTGTTGCAGGATTTTTTAGCAGAACGAAGCCTGTCTGTCAATGAAAACCCGATTACCGCACCTACAGCCGTAAAAATCAGCGCCGCCGCAACTCTAAAAATCATTTTCAAGCCTCCTTATTTCTTGGATTTTTCCAGGATTCTTCCCACCAGAAAGCATAACAGCATAGCCGAAAACTCCCGAATTAAGCAAATTTTTCATTACAATACGTCTATACATTTCCTCAAAACTTCCGCCGTGTACCGTAGCACAAAATTTCACACCACAGCCCATACCGCTGAGAATTGCACCGGAATCCCTTTCTGTTGAGATTTCGTCGCAGAATATGTAGTCAGGAGAAAGAGTGCGGACTGCCGAAATAATCCCCTTTTCTCTTGAACAACCCGAAAGCACATTTGTAAGGATTCCCACATCATTGCGGATAATCCCGCCCTCAGTGCAGGCTATTTCATTCCGTTCATCTACAAGAGTGACTTTAGCATTACTGCCCACAAGCCTGCACAAATCACGGAGAATTGTAGTTTTTCCCGAGTTCACACCACCGCAGATTACAACACCGCAGTTATTTTCCCGAATCAGCTTGTACACAGTTTCACCACATCCAACAATATTTCGGGATATACGAAAATTCAGCCCTGTTATATCCGTGAGTATCCCCTCGCTGTTGTATCGACCCGAAAGACCAACACGGATACCGCCTTGAAGAACAAAAACTCCGTCTTTCAGCTGTTCTGAACAGCTGTGAATTGAATAGTGGGAAAGGGAATCAACAACAGCTTCAATATCGGACGGCATGACAGTAACTGTCAAAGTATTGTTGGGATTTGCAGTCAGTCCGTTCTGTGTAAGATACATTATCCTGTCAGGGAAAATCAGCGCCGCCCCTCTGCCTGAATTCAGCCGCAATTCGCTGACAGCCTCACGGTTAGATGCACGGACGGACAAAAAGGAACTTCTTATCCTTTTGGGCAGATATTCCCCAATTATTTCATAGCTTGTACGCTCCACCATTTCAAACACTCCTTTCCCTATATCATATGTACAAGCTGAATGGGATATGACACATCAGGGCATAAAAAAACGCCCCTGCGAACAGGGACGTTTGAAAATATTCGGAAATTATTCCTTTACACCACCGAGAGCAACACCCGCAATAATGAATTTTGAAAGGAATACATAAGCGATAATGATCGGAACGATTGCAAGTGAAAGTGCAAGATAAATAGCACCGAAATCGTTGATCTTATCTGATGACTGAATTCCTGATACCATCATAGGAAGTGTCTTTTCCTTAAGTTTTACACTGATAAGAATCATATTAGGTGTATAGAAGTTGTTCCAGCTTGCAATGAAAGCGAAGATTGCCTGAACAGCAATAGCTGGCTTCATCATAGGAATAGCAATTGAAACAAATGTTCTGAACTCACCGCATCCGTCAATACGAGCAGCTTCAACGATTTCCAGAGGGAAAGATGACTGCATGTATGATCTCATAAAGTATACAACAGTAGGAGCTGCAATAGCAGGAAGAATAAGCGGAATGTATGAGTTTGTAAGCTTGAGGTCAGCCATGAATGCAACAAAACCTGCGGATGTAACCTGCATAGGAATCATCATAACAAGAAGGATTACTGTGTAGGAGAAATCTTTAAGCTTGAAGTCGTAAACATGGATACCATAAGCTGTCATGGCTGAGAAGAAAACTGTAAAGAATGTACAGAATACAGTCATGAACAAGCTGTTCTTATAACCGTGAAAAGCGTCATATGACATTCTGATATTCTGGTCTTTAGCAATTGTCTCAAAGTTCTTGAGTAAGTTGGAACCGGGAACAAAGCTGAGACTACTTGCAATTTCAGATGTCTCACGAGTAGCATTTATTATAAGAACATAAATTGGAAGCAGACAAATAAATGTAAGAATTACAAACCAGATAACAAGGATTGTAGACTTAATTTTTATCTTGGCAGTATAATTGTCCTTAGGTTCTCCATAAGTTGATTTCATCTTGCTCATATTGAAAAACCTCCAAACTGTTTATTTTCCTGCTTAAGCTGCTTAGCAATCTTTTTTCTCTGCTTCTTCTTGGCAATAGCGTCCTTATCACGTGTCAAGTAGAACGCAATACATCCAAGTATGAGAGTGATGAAGAACAGGAGAACGGAAGCCGCACCGGCAAGACCCATCTTCTGGTTATCACCCTGAGCGTGGAAATACTCATAAATGTAAACAGCAATTGTACGGAGGTTATCATTAACAGGTACACCGTTGTGATAAAGGAACGGAATATCAAACATCTGGAGACCACCGATCATTGATGTAACGAGTGTATAAGCCATGATAGGTGTAAGGAGGGGCAGAGTAATCTTTCTGAATACCTGACCTGAAGTTGCACCGTCGATGCTTGCAGCCTCAAAAAGTGAGGGGTTAATACCCTGAATACCTGACATAAGCATAATCATGGTATTACCGAACCACATCCAAGTCTGAATGAACATAACAACGAATCTTGGCTGCCATACACCGTTTACGAATGGGATAGTTGCATACTTACCTGATACATCATCCTGATCAACAATACCAATTTTACTGAGAAGAAGATTGATAACACCGGGGTTAGTTTCGGACTGTCCGCAAAGCTGGAGGAACAGAACCGCAACAGATGCAGCTGTGATGATGTTGGGAAGGTACATTACAATCTTGAAGAAACCCTTTCCCGGAATCTTCAGATTAGCCTCTGTAAACCAAACGGCAAGTGAAAGTGAAAGTGCAATCTGGGGAATAAAGTTACCAATCCAGAGAATCAGAGTATTTTTCAATGAAGTGAAAAAAGAATCACTGATTTTGATTTCACGACGATCTCCGCTGGTTCTTCCAAAGAGAAGAGTCTTGTAGTTATCTAATCCTACTAATTCTTCTGTAGTGGGACCGTTGCCGTGGAAACTTACAATAAATGTATTAATCAGAGGATATAACTGGAAAAAGAAATAAACAATAAAAAACGGCAGAATAAACAAATAGCCGTATTTTGCATAGCTGATTGATTTTATACGTCTCTGCGCAGCTGATGCCATAACACACACCCTCTCGGAATATTTTTTAACTATAGATAAATACACACCTACGGAATACCGAGGTATTCCGTAGGGTATATTAATATTTAGTTGTTAGACAATTCAGTCGCAGAATTAGTCAACGTCGATTGTTGTGATGTGCTCAGCAACGAGGTTCTTGAACTCGTCGATTGCCTCATCATATGTCTTACCGCCCTCAAGGTACTGCTCCTTGATAGCCTTCTGGAAGTCAGCCTTTACTGTAGCGTCGTGCTCTGTGATAAGGCCCTTGAAATCAATGCCCTTAGCTGTCTCAGAGAGCTCTGCAAAGTAGTTCTGACCATCCTTGAAGTTGCCGGAAATCTCAGGGTTGAATACTGTGTTAGCGCTGATAAGGCTATCCATAACAACAGTGTTGTTTACATACTCAGGCTTGTTCTTAGCGAACTCAGACATCTGCTCTTCATCGGAGCAAGCAGAGATGATGAAGTCACGAGCCTCTTCGCCGTTGTCTGTGTTAGGATGTACAACCATCCAAGTACCGCCCCAGTAGAAAGGAGTTGGTCCCTGAACGAGGTTCCAGTTACCGTACTCAGCACCGCCGATACCGCCTGCAGCATCCTTGAAGAAGCCGCCGAAGCCCCATGTAGAAACGAAGTAACCCATTACGTTACCTGTTGTACCAGCTGCTGTCCAGTCTGTAGACCACTGCTCGTTCTTAGCAACACCGCCGCAATCCCAGAGAGCCTTAACTGTCTCAGCGTAATCCTTGCAGAAGTCATCGATCTGGAGCTTGTTGTCAACAACCCAAGGAGTTGTTCTACCGCAAGCGAATGCCTGCCAGATACCACCGATAGAAGCAGCAAGAGCACAACTGTTGTTAGACTTTGTGGAAACTTCCTGTGCTGTAGCAACGAACTTATCCCAGTCAGCAACCTTTTCCTGCATCTGCTCAGGAGATGTTACACCGAGGTACTCCTCAGCAAGTCTTGCATTGTAGCCGAAACCACCTGCAGCAGCCTGCCATGAAACACCCTTACGAACACCGTTGAGGTCCTTACCGATTTCATCTGTGTAAGCGTTGATGTTGGGGAAGCTTGCATCTGTAAGACCGAGCTTATCAAGAGCAAGTGTCTTGGAATCATCGTTGATGAACTGGAGAGCCCAGTCAGCCTCACAGAAGTAAACGTCGAGATCTTCGCCTGTAGCGAGAAGCTGGTTGTAGCTCTCAGCAGCCTGACCGCCCTGAACGCCCATGTTGATGAAATTAACGCCTTCTACTTCGCCGTTTGTGAGCTGATCAACAACTGTCTTGTAATCAAGACCCTTCCACTGAGCGATAAGGAAAGGAACGTCATCAGGGTTCCAAGCAGCGATTGTAAGTGTGTCACCGCCTGTACCTACTGAAGCGTCGATAGCACCGTCAGCAGCGGGAGCCTCTGTAGCGTCAGCAGCAGGAGCATCTGTAGCGTCATCAGCAGGTGCCTCTGTAGCAGCCTTTGTAGCCTCTGTCTTAGGAGCGTCGTCCTTCTTCTCTTCCTCACCACAGCCTACGAATGCAGTTGAAGCCATAGCAAGAGTAGCAACTAATGCTAAAGTTTTCTTAAGTGTGTTCATTGGTTATTTCCTCCTTAATTATGTGTTATACTCTCTCTGAGTATAATCAGTAAATAAATGTATTTCCGACCATTAACGATAACATCTGCTTTGCGAATGTCCTCGATGAAGCGTAATGCTTCTCATTTTTCGGTCGGCAATTACACAGCATTAATATCGCCGCGCAACTGGTAAGAGCAATTCCCTGCACTTAATCAGGGATGTGCTTCTTGTGTAATTCAAATATACTCTATTTTCGGTTCAAAGTCAATACTTTGTATCGTTCTTTAATATTCTTTGAGCACTATGTACATTTTCAACACTGTTTTTTTATCTATTTTCACATATTCTTTTTCAAAAGGTTACAAAACGGTAACTTAATAATTCACTTTATTCCGCTAACACAACATGGATGTTTTATACTTTTTTACCAATCAAGCCAAATATTCTCTGTTTAATAACGTCAATATTTGGTCATTTCGTTGACCTTTCAGCATAAAGCACCAGTATATCACTTGCATCGGCAGAATCTATTACTGAATCACCATTAAAATCGCTGTAGTCAAAAATTGCTTTTTTCAACATCCCGCTGCCCCCTGTGGAAATATCGGCATAATGAGCAAGCACTAGACTTGCATCAGAAGCGTCAACAGCACCATTTGCATCAACATCCCCTTTTTCAAGGACGAAATCAGCGGAAATATAGCTTCTTTCCGTATAATTGAGATTATCTGTTGTTGCAGAAACATAGCTGTAACCGTCTATTTCAAGCGGTTCAGTATAGGGGATATACTCACTTCCGTTAATAGAGTAATATACAGTTGAGCCGTCCTTGACGGATAATTCCAGTTTTTCACCCTCAGGAATATATCCTGTCATATGGCTGAAATCCACAGTATTCACAGGATTTCCCAAGGCTTTAAGAGAAATATTTCCTATAGCAATACCCAAATCCGCCATATCGAAAGCTGTCTCATAATAACTGTACAGTGTTTCAGCCTCCTCCAGAAGCTCGGTTTCTTCGGGATAAATTCCGTCAAAAAGCTCCTCTTTCAGCTGTTCAAGGACTTCCATTTTCTCCTCATCAGTGTAAATATAATCCTCCGTCGAAGTATCAAACCATTCAATACCGTCGGAACTGTAGAAGCTCTCACCATTATTTGTATTCGCCTTTATGCCCTCATATGTCGTAAATGTACCAAGACTTATTTTTTCATCATAATCATCATTCTCCAGATACAAAGATGATTCAATGGGAATAACATATGGAGAATCTTCACAATATAGCTTTACTACGATAGAAAAATACTCTCTGTTGCAAATAAAAATATCTCTGTCAAGCTCAATAGTAACATTTCCCGGTATATCAACAATACCAGTTGCCGCGACAAGAGGATTTCCCGATATTACATCAGAATGGTCAGTTAATCCGCTGTAGACCGTAATTTCGTACTCAGTAGCTCCTTGCGGAACATACATGGAAACAGCTTCAAGCTGAAAAGGTTTCTCAGCCATAAATATATTCGCCATATAAGAGGGTGCATCAGGAGAATCCGCCGCGGACAAAGATTGAATTGGCACAAAGGAATCATGTTGATAGTTGTATTTGTATTTTTCTGCATCTTCAAGCTCAAAAGCAGCAAATTCGCAGAGAGAACGGTCATCGTAGGAAATCCACATATAGCCATAATCATAACTTTCAGCTCCCCAGCTGTTTTTAACAAGCCATGCGCCGTCGGTTTCGGCGGGAACTTCGAAATTCTCCTTAGGGAAATTGTCGTCCCAGCCTACAATAGTAACGGAATGAGTAGCAAATCTCGGTTTTCTCTCGCTTCTTGTGGAGTTGTACTTCTCACTGTAATATTTGCCGTCTTCGGACTGAAAAGAAACATCAACAGCAAGTCCGTCATATATAAACTGCTTTATAATGCAGTTTACTTCCTCAACATCTGACCTCTCCTTGTTGTAATCGAAAACGTACGCATTTTTCAGATGATAGTCGCTCATGTACCTTAAATTCTCAACAGCAGCTAAATCATCCATAAAATCGATATTCTCATAGGGCAATCTCATTTCATTTACAGGGCCAATCCATTGAGAAAGCAGATTTGCCGCAAGATAGGTAGTTCCGCCAATCTGTAAGATATCCTCCCCCTCTGAAAACGTCGGAACCTGGTCATCCCCGTAGTACGCATAATAAGCGGTATGAAGCTCTGAAAGGTCGATTTCGGGATTATACTTTATCACGCTTGATTCAGCGGAAGCCATAGCAGAGTGAGCCCAACAGGTGCCATATTTGCCTTGGTCTTTCACAGGTGAAACCGGATAATGATTACGCATATCATAATATTCGGGAAGTGCTTTCCCAATTTCCAGTATATCTGAATCTGCGTTTACATCTCTGATTTCAGGAGCAGCCACAAGCTTTCCATATTTGATAGAATCAGAGATGCTGAAACGAGGAGCAGACAGGGAAAATCCGCCGACAGAAGCTTCTTTTGCAGCAGGTTCGCTCTCAATTTTAATCATAGCCGCCGATGAATACATAGGCAAAGCCGTACAAGCAACCGCAAGAGACACGGCAACGGCATATCTTAATTTTTTCATTTCAATTCTCCTTATAAAAGATATGCAGAGGATACCCTCTGCATTAATCAAACACAAGACAATGTATTATACCAAACCATTCACGAATCCAGTAAGTTGGCAGAAGCCAAACCTCCGTTTCAGAGGGGAGATTATAGGCTCTCAGTCCCTGACGTTTAGCAAATATATCCCCTCTCAGCTGGTGAAAACCGTCAGTAACAATGGCTATATCCCTGCAAAGTCCCTCTTTTTCAATTATTGCCTTTGAAAATTCCAGATTTTCCTCTGTACTGGTGGATTTATCCTCCATATATATACGATTTTCGGAGATTCCCTTTTTCAGCAGATATTTTTTCATAACATCAGCCTCGCTTGTAACCTCGTCGCTGCCCTGTCCCCCTGATACGATAACCTTGATATCCTCATTTTCGATAAGATAATCGTATGCCGTATCAAGTCTGCTTTTGAGCATACGGCTTGGAGTTTCGCCGTTTATCTGACACCCCAGCACCACAAGGGTTACAGGCTTGCCGTCGGGTTTGTCATTCATAGCTTTCAGCATCGCTATGCTCAATACAACAGCTCCCACAGCGCATATAACAGTTACCGCACCTGCGGAAACAAGAAAAATCCTGCCGCCTGTACGCTCCCACATACGTGAAGCCATTTTTTTGAACAGCTCAAAAAACACAATGAGAAAAAGCAGTAGTACAGGAACGGTAACTCCTGCAATATTGCCGATATTTACAATTCCTGCACCCATGGGAATCATAAAATGCACAACCGCCATAACAAGCAATATTACCGCAATTAATCTGAGTATGATGTTCAGTATCAATTTCATAATGTCCTATTTTTTCTTTGAAGTCAGTTTCAGTATCCTTTCAATATTTTCAATTGTAGTACTTTCACTGCCGATATGAGTAGGCACAGAGTTATATAATCCATGGAAATCCGAACCGCCTGTGCGGATAAGGTCGTATTTATCGGCAATTTTCTCCAGTTCAGCACGATATGCCTCATCAGCTGAATAATGTCCGATTTCTACGCCGTCGATTTTTTTATTCTGCGCCAGTTCTTCCAGAAGCTCAATGCTGTCATACTGTGCAGGATGAGCCATAACAGCCGCACCGCCTGCAAGATGAATCAGGTCAACCACAAAATTAACATCGGGATATTCACGTTCCACATAACAGCAACCCGTCTGAGGATTAAAAAGCTCTCTGTCAAGGTCGCCGTAAAATTCCAGAGCATAGCCGTAATCAATAAGGGCGCGCATAATATGCTGTTTGAAAATGCTCTTTGAAGATGTGGTATGTTTAAGTATACTTTCCATAGTTATGGGGAATTTCTCCATTACCTTTTCAATCATTTCCTTTGAAGTCTGCTTTCTGATATCACAGCATTTCAGACAGAGAACTTCAAGGCGGTCAGGCTTCTGGGGATTATAGCAGAGAATATGTACCTTTCTGCCTCTTTTTTTATCCCATGCAGAAAGCTCAACACCGTGGAGCATTTTTATACCTGCACGCTGTCCGAGAACATCGGCACGGGAAAACGAAGCCATAGTGTCGTGGTCGGTAATGGAAAGCCATTCAACCCCTGTACGCTGAGCTTGTAAAATAACATCTTCGATTCCGAGAGAACCATCAGAAAGCTTAGTATGACAATGTAAATCGCAAATCATGATATACCTCCGTATATTTTCAATAAATTATATTCACAATTATTCATTATTTTTACTACTGAAAATTTTATGGATATAATTATATCATACTTTGCGACAAATTGCAAGCTTTTTTGTGCGATTTCACAATATTTTCATTTAGCAAATTATTGCCATATCGAAAAAATTATTGCCATATCGAAAACACACTAATTCAGCGCCGCATATAACTCCGATTTCTTGAATCCCGTTTCCTTTGCCACAGCCTTGCAGGCTTCCGTAGGCTTTTCGCCCTTTTCTATAAGCCGCTTGACCTGCTCCATAGCCTCATCTATAGTCAGCTTTTCACCGTCATCGGCAGTCTTACCCTCAAGCACAAGGACATATTCCCCCCTCGGCTCATTGACAGAGTAATACTCCACCGCCTCGCCCAAGGTCATACGCAGCACTTCCTCGTGAATCTTTGTAAGCTCACGGCAAAAGGCTATTTTGCGCTCATTGCCAAAAAATTCCGCCATATCCTTAATTGTATTTTTCAGCTTATGAGGAGCTTCATAGAAAATCATAACAGCCGTTTCATTCCTCAGAAGTTCAAGACGCTCGGAACGCTCCTTTTTCGGCACAGGAAGAAATCCCTCAAATGTAAAACGATTTATATGCATACCCGACAAAGCCGCCGCAGATGCCGCCGCTGTAGGTCCGGGGACAACTTTTACATCAATGCCGTTTTCATAGCACATACGCACAAGAACTTCACCCGGGTCTGATATACAGGGCATACCTGCATCTGTTACAATACCGCAGCTCTGTCCGCTTAAAATCCTGTCGATTATACGCTGAGCATCGTTTTTACTGCTGTGTTCATGAAAGCTGACAAGCTCATTTTTTATCTCGCAGCGGTTCAGCAGTTTCAGCGTAACACGGGTATCCTCAGCGCATATAAAATCCACTTCTTCAAGAAGTCTCATCTGCCGCAGAGTTATATCCTCCATGTTGCCTATAGGCGTACCTATAATATAAAGTATACCGCTCATTTCTCGTCAACCTCTTTTCCTGTGTCGTATATCTTCTGCAATTCCTCGGAAAATCCGTTTTCGCTCCTAATGTATAACTGCGGCTCAACCTGCATAAATGGCTTAGAGCCTTTCTTTCCCTCGATTAAAAACAGCCATGGTGCATCATCGGGAGTTTTCAAGACAAAGCGTATACGCTTAGGCTCAATATTATGATTTTTCATGGCAAATATCACATCTGAAAGCCTTTCGGGACGATTGCACACGCATAATCTTCCCCCGAATTTCAGCAGTTTTTCTGCCGCACCGCATACATCATCAATATTGCACATTATCTCATGCCGTGCAATACGCTGAGCTGAAATAATGCTTTCAAAGCCTGCATTTACAGCCTTATAGGGCGGATTGCAGGTTACAAGGTCAAGCTGTCCCAGAGGTGCACCCTCCCACAGCTCCTTTAAATCGGCACATATGGGGACAATACCCGAAACCTCGCTTTTTTCCATGCCCATTTTAAGCTGGTCGATTGCTCCCTGCTGTATATCCACCGCATAAGTCACCTGCGGAGGACGTTTTTTCTGCATAATAAGAGGGATTATTCCGCAGCCTGTTCCTAAATCGCAGGCTTTGTCTTTCTGCCTGTATCCCGAAAAATCCGCAAGCAGAAAAGCGTCAGTGCCGAATCTATGGTCACTGCTTGCACAAACGTATATTTTATCTGTCAGTTTTTCAAAATTATATTCCATATTTCACCTTATACAATAGTTCCTCCGCCTACAACAATATCGCCGTCATAGAATACCACTGCCTGTCCCGATGTTACGGCTCTTTGCGGCTCATCGAATTCCACAAGATATCTGCCGTCCTCAGTCTTTGAAAGAGTTGCGGCACAATCTCTCTGGGAATATCTCGCCTTTGCGGTTATGCGCATAGGCTCTGTGATTTCCTCCACGGAAATGAGATTCACATTTTCTGCAATAAGGGACGTTGTGTAAAGGTCGCTTTCATCGCCTAAAACCACGGTATTTGCTTTATAGTCCTTTTTCACCACATAGGCAGGCTTACCGAGGGCAATTCCAAGCCCTTTTCGCTGTCCTGCGGTATAATTTATATGCCCCTTGTGCTTGCCGAGGATTTTCCCCGACATATCCACATAATTTCCCGATTCCGATTTTTTGCCCGTGAATTTCTCAATAAATTCCACATATTTTCCGTCGGGAACAAAGCATATATCCTGACTGTCGGGCTTATCCGCATTTATCAGACCGTTTTTTTCTGCAAGCTCACGGACAGCCGATTTCTCCATATCTCCAAGGGGAAAAAGTGTATGTGCAAGCTGCTCCTGAGTGAGAGAGTAGAGCATATACGTCTGGTCCTTGCTTCTGTCGGCAGAACATTTCAGCAGATATCTGCCTCTTTCCTCGTCGTATTCGCATACGGCATAATGCCCTGTAGCTATGTAGTCACAGCCGTTTTCAGCCGCTATTTTCAGCATTTCCCCGAATTTCACATGACGGTTGCACTCAATACAGGGATTGGGTGTTTTTCCGCTGAAATAGCTTTCACAGAAGTATTCCATTACGTTTTTGCGAAAACAATCTTTCATATCAACAGTCATATGCTGAAAACCCAGTTTTTCCGCAACCTTTTCAGCATCACCTGCTCCTGATAAATTACCGTTATTCTTCTTATGTATTTCACCGCAGACAATATCATTATCGTGGAACATTTCAAGAGTAACGCCCACAACATCATATCCCTGATTTTTCAGTATCAAAGCCGCCGCAGAGCTGTCAACTCCGCCGCTCATTCCTATCATAACCTTTTTCATATGAACAGCCTTTCAATTTCCTTTATTGATGTAAAATAGTAATCTGATATTTTTTCAAGCTCTGTTCTGTCCTGTTCCGACGCTTTATCATATACCGCCGCTGTTATAAATCCTGCATTTTTCGCAGTTTTTACGCTGTGGAGAGAATCCTCAGCCACAAGAGTTTCTTCGGGATTTGTACCAAGCAGCTCTGCGGCTCCCATGAATATATCAGGATATTTCTTGCCGCGGGGATACTCTCTGTCGGTCAGTATGAACTTCATTCTGTCATATATTCCGTGTCTTTTCAATACAGCTTCTGCAAGTGAGCTGTAGGTTGCTGTTGCTATTCCGTATGGTATGCCTTTGCTGTCCAGATAATCGAGGAGTTCCATTGCCTGCGGTTTCATAGGAATACGTTCCTCGTACTCAATCCGCACAAGCTCCTCAATGCGATTTATAACGTATTCCTGTGTGCATTTCAGGCTGAATTGCCTTATGAAGAAATCCGAGGACTGCTCCACCGTCATTCGCTTGACCTTTTCCGATATTTCACGGGGCGGATTTTCAACGCCGTTTTCCATTAGAAAACGTCTGTCAACATCGTACCATATCTGCATTGAGTCAATAAGAGTTCCGTCAAGGTCAAAAATTATACCTTTTATCATTAATATAATCCGCCTTTCTACTCCAGAATTTTTATCTTCGCATGATATTCACGCTGTGCAGGTCTGATGTTTTCAAATGCAAGTCCGTATATATCAGAGGCGGCGGCTTCAAGCTCCGCAAATCGCTCAGATAGTGTGTTAATTCGGGATAACTTCGCAATAGATGTATCAAAAGGAATACGTTTTTTTCCCTTTGCCGCACTAAGAATTTCCCTTCCTCTTTTGTTAAGTGCAAGTATGCGTATATATGGCGGCAGATTTTTCATATCCGTGGATTTTATGCCGATTAACAGGGATAAAATGATTCTCCTGATTCTTGCCATTGTAAATCTTTTTGTCTTGACTTTTTCAAAAAATTCGTCAAGTGAAATTGCATTACGCGCGGAATATATCCGTTCTGCCAAGCCGTCAGCGCAATCACTTGTATTTTTTATTTCTTCAAGAGATGCTGTCCGCAGGCGGTAGAGTATAACTCTTTCAAGGCGGTGTATCTCCGCTGTATCTCCCTCTATAGCTTTTGCCGATATTTCGGGGAGAAATGCCGCTGATTCTGCCATGTGTCCCCGTATATATGAGGCGCTTGCAAAGCTTTCGCAGGTATCGCCGCTGTCGTGTGCCGCCCCTGCACGTTTCACCGTAAAAGGCTGCATATTTGAGGAAAAACGGCGTATTGCCTTGATATACTCCACGCCGAGAATATTATTCGGCTCTGCTGTTATTTTCGCCGCTTCGGGATTTATTTCCCCTAAAACCGCAGAAACAGCCTTTGCATAAGTATATCCCATTTCTGTATATTCGCGTATTTTCTGGGATTCCGCTATTTCTGCCATAGCTTCGGCGGTTGAAATAAGCTTTGAAATATCGCCGCACTCACTGCCGAATGATATTTCGTCCACTACTCCGAGGCTGTGCAGGAGATGCACTGCTCCCCTTGCAAAAAGCTCCGCTGGAGCAAGGCTGTACTGCACAGGGAGTTCGATTACAAGGTCTGCTCCCGATTTTACCGCTATTTCGGCTCTGGTAAATTTATCAAGTACTGCTATATCTCCGCGCTGAACGAAATTTCCGCTCATTACGGCGATAATATGAGTTGCGCCGTTTTTCCGCGTTTCTTCAATATGATATCTGTGTCCGTTATGGAAAGGATTGTACTCGCAGACTATTCCGCTGATTTTCATAAATTGCTCCTTTCCGACAAAACTACATTCTTTTATATTATACCTCTTTTCACATCAAAAAGCAAGAGATTTGAGAATAATTCAAATTTATTCTAAAACAACTCAGCAAATAATAGACATATTCAAGAATACGTTAAGAACTCAAGTGTACACACGTGTATTCTTAACGTATTCTTGAATATGTCTATTATATGTGCTTTTATTGTAGATATTGTATAATATATCATAAAATAATAATGTGTATTTATGCAACGTGCAGTAAGAATCCAAGAATCCAAGAATTCCTGTGTGTATTCTTGGATTCTTAACGGATTCTTAAAAATGTCTATTATTATTAGCTCTTTGACAATTTTTTCACAGAATTTTCCGAAAATTTCCAAAAAAGACTTGATTTTTTCTGAAAATAGTATATAATAATATATGGTAATATTAACAAAGGGAATCACTCCCTTTTAATGAAAGGATTTTTATAATGATTATTTTAGTTGTAAACGCAGGTAGTTCTTCTCTTAAGTATCAGCTCATTGATATGGCTGATGAAAGTGTTATCGCAAAGGGTAACTGCGACCGTATCGGTATCGACGGTCACATCGCTCACAAGGCTGCTGACGGTCGTGAGCTTAACGAGGACTGCTCTTTCCCCACACATACAGAAGCTTTCATGAAGCTTGTTGAGGCTCTTACAACAAGCGAGGCTAAGGTTATTGACAGCATGGACCAGATTTCCGCTGTTGGTCACCGTATCGTGCAGGGTGCTGATATCTTTGATAAATCCGTTCTCGTTACAGATGAAATCATCGACAAGATTGATGAGCTCCGTGAGCTTGCTCCCGTTCACAACCACGCTCATGCACTTGCTCTCCGCGCTTGCAAGAGCGTAATTCCTGCAAACGTTCCTCAGGTTGTTGTATTCGATACAGCTTTCCACCAGACAATGCCCCCCAAGGCTTATATGTTTGGTCTTCCTTATGAGGATTATGAGAGCCTCCACGTAAGAAAGTACGGTTTCCACGGAACATCTCACAGATTCGTTTCAGCTGCTCTTGCTGAGGCTATGGGCAAGGATATCAAGGATCTCAAGATTGTTTCATGCCACCTCGGTAACGGTTCTTCCATTACAGCTGTTGACGGCGGTAAGTCTGTTGATACTTCCATGGGCTTCACTCCCCTCGACGGTGTAGTTATGGGTACACGTTCAGGCGCTGTTGACCCCTCCGCTGTTACTTTCGTAGCTGACAAGCACGGTTTCACACCTGCTGAAATGAGCGACTACATGAACAAGAAGTCAGGTTTCCTCGGAGTTTCCGGCGTTGGCTCTGACAACAGAGATATCACTGCTGCTGCTGAGCAGGGTAACGAGAGAGCTCAGCTTGTTTCTGACATGCTCGTTTACGAAATCAAGAAGTATATCGGTTCTTATGCTGCTGCTATGAACGGTCTTGACGCTGTTCTCTTTACAGGCGGTATCGGCGAGAATGCATATGACGTTCGTGCTGCTGTATGTAAGGATATGGAATTCTTCGGTATCAAGCTTGACGAGGCTGTAAACGACGGTCTCAGAGGTAAGCTTGCAAAGATTTCTGCTGCTGATTCTAAGGTTGAGGTTTGGGTTGTTCCTACAAATGAGGAGCTTCTTATTGCAAGAGATACACTTGCTCTTATTTCTAAGTAATTGAATTTCTCAAGGCTGCTTTTGGTATTTCAGAAGCAGCTTTGTGTTTTATTTTCATATAATTTTTAGGAGAAAACACATATGAACAACAGACCTGAATTGAATAAAGAATTAGACGGAAAAACTTTCAGAAGTTTTTATTATCTTAAAGAGGAACTTATCAGCTTTTGCAGAGAAAACAAATTGCCTGTTTCAGGCGGTAAAATTGAGCTTACAGACAGGATTTCACATTTTCTTGATACGGGAAAAGTCTTGGAGGCTTCATCTAAAAGAAAAACAACCGTAAATATTGAATCAATTACCGAAAATACAAAAATAGAACCAAATATCGTATGTTCTGAAAAGCATAGAGCCTTTTTTATAGAAAAAATCGGTAAAAGCTTCTCTTTTAACGTTTTATTCCAGAAATGGCTTAAAAGTAATGCAGGTAAAACCTATGGTGACGCTATTACTGCGTATTATCAGATTTTAGAAGAAAAGAAAAAGGGTAAAACAACAATAGATAAGCAATTTGAATATAACACCTATATTCGCGATTTCTTTGAAGATAATCAGGGAAGAAGCTTGGAAGAAGCTATTATATGCTGGAAATATAAAAAGTGTTTGCAAGGACATAATCGTTATGAAAAATCAGACCTTGTTGCATTGGAAAAATAAATTCATATTATAATTAACGCCACCGTTTTTGCGGTGGCGTTTGTGTTTTATGTGCCGTCAATAAGTTCAAATTCTTTCACAAGTTCATCAGAGGGCTGGGGAATTGCAAAATCGGG
This sequence comes from Ruminococcus sp., assembly GCA_017521805.1. Lineage (GTDB taxonomy): Bacteria > Bacillota > Clostridia > Oscillospirales > Ruminococcaceae > Ruminococcus. The sequence continues at coordinate 29,636 of JAFXDK010000027.1, forward strand.
GTTGTCATAAATGATTTCTCCGCCTGCTTCGTCGCCTATAGCAAATGTAAAGTATTCCTGTGTTTCAGAATTTTCTAATCTGCGGCGTTTTTGCATAAGGACAACAACACCGTTCTTGTCAATTAAATATTCGGCTATTTCGCTTTGTGCATCTTCTTCATCCCATTTATACTCAATGCTGACAAAATCATCACCCTCTATAACCGTATGAGTAAAATCCAGAATATTTATATCTTCTCGTGCAAGTAAATTAAATGCTTCATTATGCACCATGTCATAGTCAATATTTATTGCGTCGTAGTTATCATATCCGCCGCTTGCAATATAGTCATCGCGTGTAAATACGCGATATCCCTCATAATCCCTGTCGCCGCTGTAAAATCCCTTTGCTATGGAGTTTCCTCTTTCGATAAATGCCCAGTAGTGTTCATGTTTGTACATTTCACCGCTGTATTCACTGTCAAAACCATTAAGAGTATAATAGAAATTGCTGTGGGAATCCTTGGACTCGCCATACGTTACATTTTCATAATACATTTTTCCCACGCAGTTTACAGGGGTATGCTCGCCTGTTTCATCAAGGGGATTGTAATATATGCTTATATCACTTTCAAGAGTTGTGAAATTATCAGCCTTTGTGCAGAGACGATATTTCAGGGATGTCAGATTGTCTTTATGAACAACATTGTTGAAAATTCTTTGAAACTCTGAATTATCTGCATTTTCTGCTTTGTAAAGTACGCCTTCCTTGTGGTCGTAAAGCTCGCCTTTGTCGTTTACGGAAATGCACACAGATTCCGAATCATAAGATTCAGCGCTATATCTAATCATTATGGAATCGCTTTTAATATAGTCTGATTCTTCACTGGGATTCCATTCATATGATGCAAGGAGCTTTACAAGCTCAAAGCCCGTTTCTCCTAATCCGCCTATATCAAATCCGCTGCTGAATTGTCCCTGTCCTGTGTGATAGGATAATTTGCTATTTACTATAAAATCAGTATCAAAAAGAAGACTATTAAGTTTCTCATTTATAGCTCCTGTTGTTTCGGGCGAAACCATAAGCTCTGTTATAGCATCTACAAATTCAAGAGGTGCCTTATATGTTACATGGTCAATTTCCTGAAAATTCATTGGATAATACACATGAATAGTACCTGTGGTATCTACATGAATATTATAAGGAGCATTAGTATAAAGACAGATATTGCTGTCCTCAAGTCCAATATCAGATGTCCAAGCCATTGTATCTCTGTATATATTCATCAATTCGCTGTATTCTTCGGAATATTCATCATATACAACTTTCCATTTGTAGCTGAATATATTCTCGGCAATTATTTTGTTTATATCCGCATAGAGATTTTCGTCGGCATAATACAGGGCTTCGAATCCGTTGTCCGCGGTAAATACTACATTATTATCACTTACTTTATAAAGCAAATCTTCGTCTGTATCGGAACAAATCGTAAATACATAGTCTTCACATTCAGTATTCGGAATACTATCATACTTAAATTTATAGTCAGCATATTTCGAATCTACAATCTCAAAGTCTGATATTAATGTTTCTTCATCTGTTTCAAAAAGCTCTAACAAACTATTTTCGATTTTTTCAATTATTTCTTCAGCCAGTTCATCGGGAAGATAGCCCTCAACTCCCATTGCCAAACGGTAATAGGTATCATTTTCATAGCTGAAAAAATATTTCCCTGTTTCGTCGGTACTCTTATTTTCTGTTGCAATTATAGGATTATCTGATTCTCCGCTATGGGTGGGTGGGGCATCGGGAGCGTGCTTAATTGTCTGAACAGCCACACTGCCAATTCCCACCATAAGAACAGCAGAAGCCGCAAGTCCTGCCCAACGGTGTGTTTTTATATTTTCTGCTCTTTCAAGAGTGCTGACGCTGTCGGCATACTCCCCGTCAGGCTCTGCGGACAGTAAACCCTCCATTTTTCTGCGGAATTCATCACTGCATGAAATCATGTCAAGGTGCTTTTTGTAATCGTCATATCTCATAATTATGTCCTCCTTGCACAACTCTGTTTTGTTATTTGATTTTCTTCGGAAAGCTCTATTTTAAGCTTTTCTTTGCCTCGGCGTATCAGCGATTTTACTGTATTGACGTTCTTGTCAAGCATCAATGCTATTTCCTCCGCTGTACGCTCCTCGTAATAGTACAGATACATTACGGCGGCATATTTCGGCGGCAGAGAGGATAAAAGCTCCCTTACCTCAATATCCGTTGTGTCCATATTGTATGTACCTTGATAATCCTCCTCCAGTGCGCCTGTATGGCTTACTCGGAAGCTTCTCTTGTAGTTTTTGCACTTGTTCATTGTGACCTTTAATAGCCACGCTTTCATATGCTCATCATCTTTGAACTCCACAGGCTTTGCGTGGAGATATAGAAATACGTCCTGTGCTATATCCTCAGCCTCGGCATAACAGCCACAGCAGGAATATGCTACTCGCAATACCATATCTCCGAATTCTCTGAAAGCATATAGTGATGTATTACTATTTTCCAGATGAAACACCGTCCTTTCATTGTTATAAGCGGAGCGCTCTTACGCTTCTAATAATAAAACAACTGAAACTTATAAAAAAATGCATTAAATATATATTTTTTTATTTTAATTATTCCCACTCTTGACATACGCCACATTTTGTGGTATAATTGTTAAGTGATGTGCCGAAGTGGCGGAATGGCAGACGCAGCAGACTCAAAATCTGCCGGGAGCAATCTCGTACGGGTTCAAGTCCCGTCTTCGGCACCATTTATCCCCGATTTTTATCGGGGCTTTTTTATTATAACATAAAAAAATGCTTATGTCACTACTTTTTGTAACATAAGCATTTTTAAAATCAATTTATCAACTTGTGGATAACTCTGCATATTTTTCAAGAATTGCGGAAGCATCAGAGGAATCAATTACACCGTCATTATTATAATCAAACTGTGTCATATTCAGTGTGAGCTTTTTGCCTGTGGATGAATATGCATATGCCGAAAGAACAAGTGAAGCGTCAGAGGCTGAAATGCTTCCGTCACCGTCTGTATCTCCTGCTGTAATCTCAGGATAAATATAGCTTGCTATTTCATAATCTTTATAAAGTGACGCTTCTACAATGCTTCCAGCAGGTGCGGAAAAGCCAGGTAATACATTCTCTATGTAGAATACCGCTGTAAAACCCTCCAGAGCCGTAAAACTATCCTTAATATCAGTTTCCTGCTCTATTGGCAATACAGACAAAGCACATCCGCTGTAAAATTCGGGAGCACCTGCACCTCTGTATTCTGTTGTATTTATCTCCATAACGCCCTCAGTTACACCTACATTGCGGATGTAATCCTCCTGCTTTATGCCGTATACTATTAATGTATAGGTGTTTCCGTCGGGAATTGCATCAAATTTCAAATCCTTGCCGTAAATAAACCCGCCGTCAGAAAAATCTTCTGTTTCTGATACCACAAGGTCGAGAAATTCTTCTTTTGTCAGCTTGTTTTCTGCATTTGCTGTTATTGCAGGTAACGAGGCTGTCAGAAGTACTGTTGAAATTATGCCGCTTAAAAACTTTTTCATAGTAATTCCTCCTTGATGTCTGTGTCGTTTGTGTTATTGTCTTTATATATATTATACATTATTATACAGACTGTGTCAACAGTTTTGTGTGAATTTAATTATATATATATATA
>JAFXDK010000028.1 GCA_017521805.1 Ruminococcus sp.
ATCTATGCAGCAGTCGGCTATGAGCTTCTGGAAAATGATATCCATGAAGCAGAGCAGCTGGCAAAAGATTATATCGATAGCGAAAAACTCGAACTGAGGGAAATGATGGAGGAATATCATGGCGATGAATGAGAAACCCAGGTGTCCGCTGATAGGTGCGGACGGCAACATTTTTAATTTGCTTGGTATGGCAAGCAGGACGCTCCGTGAAAACGGCATGAGTGAACAGGCAAAAGAAATGCAAAGCAGAGTTACGGCCTCCGGAAGTTATTCGGAGGCTTTGAACATTCTTGGTGAGTATGTGGAAATCTGCTCCGCCGAGGAAATGAACGAAGAACCCGACGAGGGTATGAGCATGATGTAAACCGAAAATATGGAGGGAAAGAATATGATGATTTCAAAGACAACATTTGTAAGCATGATCACAACAATCTGCATTGCCATTGACGAGTCGAGATGGATGTGCGAAAACTGTAAGCGACTGACCGAGAAAGATAAGAAGGAACTGATGGAGGGATGCGATTATCAGAACGATCTGATTACAATGCTCACAGCGATCACCTTCGACCGATTTGGAGTAATCCGTGATTACCTCTACGACAGAGATGAAAACGGTGAATACTTTTTCGGGATTCCCAAGGGCAACAAACTCGAAGTTTATCTGCTGATCTCACCGGAAGATCTGTACGAATACCTTGCTGAGGAAAGTGAGGGGCTCAGGTTGATTGCGATGAAACACGAAGACCTTTCTTAAATGCTATGCGGAACGTTTAGATTTAACGCTGAAACGTTCCGTTAATTACATCAATCAACTTGACAAAAGAGGAGATAATTGGTAAAATTATAATGGGTAATTATTCTCGTGATATTTATTTCATTCAAATAACAATGTTACAGATTATTTGGAAGTTTATAATTTACAGAATAATCTGCTATAAGGAGGAGTAGTATGAAACAAGAAGAATTGATTAAATCGTGTAGTGACCTACTGTACAAATTATGTGACATAGTGCAATCAAGGAACACTCTTAACTACTATGACATTAACATTTCATGTGAATATTTTTTCATACCGCTTCTCAACCAAGTGTTTGATTGTGATCTTAAAAATCTAAACACTGAAGAAAAGAATGCTACAGCTATTGATTTGTATGATACTAATGGTAAAATAGCAGTTCAGGTTACTTCAAATTCTTCTGCTGAAAAAATCCGTACTACGCTAAAAAAATATCGTAAGAACAGGCTTTACGAGAAATATAAACGTTTGATCGTTGTTGTAATTGTGCGTTCGCACACTTACAAAGCTGATTTTACTAATGATATTGGTGGGGAATTCTCTTTTTCAAAAAATAGTGATATTTATACTGTTAATTCCTTAATTAAAGTGATTTCGGCATTAAACGTCGAAAAGATGGCAAGCATTAAAGAATATCTTGAATATCAACTCGACACTTTGCTTGATGAAGCAAAAGTTTCTACTATTGAGCAAAGTTTCAATTATATCAGTAAAAATACGAATAATATACTTAATGAGTCTTATTTTGAGATAGATAATGAAAGATTTGTTAAGGATTTTCAAGAAAAACTCGATGTATCAGATGTCATTCATCTATCCTCCTTATCTGTTGAAGAAGGAAAGTATTGTATACTTAATTTGCTCCATAAGCTGTGTCCTCATAAACTGGTATATGTCATAAAATCAAAAGAAAACTGGGAAAAAGCAGCTAAGCATCTTTCAAACTGTATTCTGATACCTGATTTTCAAGCTGACGAAATTCCAGTAATTGAAAATAATACTATACTTTTTATACAGAAAGAGGATAATAGTCCCAATGCTCTTAGGATTCCACAACGCACAATTAGTTTTCTTTCAAATAAACTGCGAGAAAGTGGATATGATGATCCTTACAAATTGTTACAGAAGACACATGGATTATACTATTATATAAAGATTGAATTATTTACCGGTATAATAAATCATCCATGTTGGGAAAAAGATAATGATAAGGCTGTTATTGTGGCAACATTATTGGGAAAATGGACTGAGTCTGACGGAGATAAATCTATAATTGAAAAAATTTATGGCGATAGTTATGATCAATTCATTTCTTATTTAGCTGAATACATTGGTGATGAAGATGCATTTGTTGTTCGAAAGCGCAGTATGTCTGACAATATAATTTATGAATTAGCAGATCCTTTTTTAGCTGTTTGTTCTCATAGAAATTTAGTTGATTTTCCAATCATCAAGGAATTTCTTGATGTTACAAAAACAGTGGTTTCTGAACGTGATCCTATATTTGACGAACCATTTGATAGACATTTCTATTTGTCCGCATTCAAAAAATCCAAGTATAGCTATTCAATCAAATCAGGAATGACACGCACATTGATCCTTCTTGCGTTATACGCTAATTATCAAAGTGCAATTTCTAATTTTGTAAGAGACTTACTAAAAACGATTCACTCTCTTATGGATTGGGCTTATATATCTCAGTTTATTGAATCTCTATGTGAAGCAGCCCCTGATGTAGTAATTGATTGCTTTGAAAATAATGTTGATAATCATACAGGATTACTCGATTTATTCACTGCTGAAAAGTCAGATATTTTGATGGGGCGACACTATTACACTAATATCTTATGGTGCTTAGAGCGTTTGTTGTCATGTAAGGATTATGCAGTCAGAGCAGTAAGAATACTATTTGAACTTGGAGATAAAATCGACAAATGCTCTACTGGCAATAATCCTCGAGATGATTTAGCTAAAGTTTTTTGCACATGGTATAATGTATCTGCGTTGGAGATTGAAGATAAAATCGAACTTGCCAAAATGGGAGTAGAGAAATACCCATTCTTTTGGGATGTCCTTTATAATGAGATTTGTAAAAACACCTCAGTTTTTTGCAATTCAAGTTTCACATACAGAAAAACAGATAATGTTATTCAATATACAACTGAGGATTTGTTCCATTTTTATGTTTCATATACTCAAATTCTTATTTCTGAGATTAACGGCAATCTCGAAAAACTTATCAAACTTTTAGATTTGCTACCTAATTGTACTGACGAATTGTTTACCGCTATACAGAATGAGATAACAACAGCTATCACAAAACTTGGCGATTCTGATAAAGAACAAATAAAAACTACATTAAGAGAGATTATATATAAACATAGACATTTTGCAAACTCCAAATGGGCAGCGCCACCCGAAAGGATTTCAAAAATTGAAAAAATTTGCTTAGGAATCTCATTCGAAGATCAGGCATACGATTTCCTGTATTTGATAGGATCTGGAGAAATTCCAATTTTAAATCCTGTTTTGTATGATTCTGAAGATGATTGCTATCACCGAAACAAAAATGAAATCAAATCAGTTGTTGTTTCTGAAATAGAAAGATTCAAAGCGGAAAGTATAGATTTAGGACACTTTTTAGGATTAAGAAAGATAGAATCCTATTGGAATATAGGTTCTGCTATTTCAAAATACTATTGTGAAGGAAATTATGATGAAAAAGTACTTGATGCTATCATTTGCTCTACCAATATCCCTCAAATAGCAATTGATTATGTTTACAGCTGTTCAAATTCAGATTTTTCAGAAGTATATCAGGCGATAGAATACTTAAAAAAAGATCATTTTGCAGATGGATTCTATGTTGCATTTATATCAACTTTACCATACGATGAAAAAACAAAATCACTCATTAAAGAATTACCAGATTATGCTACACGAATCTATTGGCAAGGATTTATAAGATTTAAAATTGATAGTAAAGCTTTGCTTATTGAGGTTATTGAAAATCTTTTGAAATCCAAAAACTGGCATGAACTTTATCGTATTACGCGCTCTCAAAAGGATATGCTAAATACCGAAGAAATTATTTCCATTATTTCAAAATCCACTCAAAAAATGATTGAGGAAAAAGTTGAAATTGGAAATAATATGAGTTATTTAATAAAAGAGCTGCTTTCTACAGTTTATCAAAGAATTGGTTCTGATTTTGAAAATCATCCCGCTTTATTAGAACTCGAATTGCGGTTGTATAGCATTATCGGGTGGGATAATATGAAGTGTTGTCATTATTTGTTCAAGCGTAACGCTAATCTGCTTGCGGATATTATCTCTTTGGTTTACAAAAAAGACGATGGAAGTTCAGATGATGAAATAGAAACTGATAGGTTAAGGTTCTTTTTCAGATTAGAAGGAGATATTAAATTTTGTCCAGGTGAAGAAAATGGTTCTGTTGATATAGATGTTTTGAATGAGTGGATAAGAGTATTTAGAAATAGATTAGAAAATCAAGGACAGAGTTTTCTGCTGTATAAACAACTTGGCAAACTTTTTGCTTGTTCTCCTTCAGATACTGATGATACTTTTCCTCACGAAATAATCAGAAATAAGATTGAGGAAATTGGAAACGAGGAACTAATTAATTCTTTTGCTTCATCTATCATTTATGGGCGTGGCGTTTATACCTTAACTGGTGGTAAGGACGAATACTTGTTAGCCCAAAAATATAGAGAACTGAGTAAGAGGTTTGCGGTACGATATCCCAAAACTTCAAAAATTTTCAATATCATAAGTCGACATTATTTGAACGAATCGGAACATGATAGAAAAATTGCTGAAAGCGAAGTTTATTAAAAGATATGTTCTCTACACAAAACGTATCAGTATGATAAGTTTCAAAGTCGTTACCGTTAAAAAAATAAGCTCTCCAAGCAATGAGATGCTTGAAAAAACTCGTAGAATCGTGATTTGCGGTGGTGATCAATTTCGTCACGTATTGACATTTAGGTGAACTGATTTAGATCACTAGCACGAAAAGCCCGATTATTTTGGCTTTTTTGCTGCTAAAACGCCAAAATTTTTTAGGGTGAAACCGTGGATGTTTTTCGAAAAAAACGCTATGGAACAGGATTCAAACTTAAACATTGAACGAAATTCACTGCTTTTGAGTAATGTCCGCTCCTGCTTTAAGGGATTCAATAAGTGAATGCCGCAAAAATAATATACAAACTTTCAATGCCGATTTTATTGGTTTCTCACAAACTTCTGTGAGAAGCGAATAAGGTCGGCATTTTTTATTTTCAGAGAAAAATGAGCCGACACACGAATACATTATAATTAAGGAAGGAAAATGCCCATGAAGAAAGTCACATTCAATGCTCCGCTGAATCACAAGGCTTACAGCTACGAGCCAATGCAGATTGAAGTGGAGAAAGTCATTCCTCTCTACGGAAAGAGATTTGAGCAGATGAGAGATCATCCCCTGGATGACTGTCCCAAAATCATCGAGAACAGAGATCTGATGTATATGAAGGGCAACACTGCACACTGTATCCTCTTCCTTGATGCCAACGGCAGCGATGGAATCCTTGTTGAAGCCGAGGGTGCTGACTACGCCCGCAAGTCATAGTTCATTCCGAATGCACGAGCAATCATTGAGGCGAATGACATTACTGCCGGAGAACGTCAGCTCCATGCAGAGCTGAAAGCTATGGCTAACCGAATCGCAGAGCTTGCTCACACAGGTCAGAAGCACTTCGTCTTTGAAGATATGCTCGGCGATGAAGATTTGCGAGTTCTGATGATTCGAACGGTGGCAGAAATGCTTGGCAGACGTGAAGATCTTGCAGAGGTTCGTGACCACTACCTCGGAATTACAGGTCAGGCAGATTTTACGGTTACCGCAAAGCTCACACAGGAAATGAAGCTCTATTGTCCCCTTGAGATTCAGGCTGAACCGCAGATCTATGAAACGGATTGGGATGCACCGTATGAAGATGACCTTGAGGTTATTCCGTCAAGCTGTGCTTGTGGCTGTGAGGATGAAATCAATGCTGCCATTGAGAAATACTCCGAGCCGGATGAAAAGCATCGTGGACTGATGGTATATTATGATGCAAACTCACCTGTCAATGAAAAGGTTGTATCTGCATTCCCGTCAGTAGAGGTCAGAAACGGAGAGCTGACAGGAGTTCTCACCTGCCGATTGACTGAACCGCTTACTGACAGCGAAATGAAAGAGTTTCAGGATTGGTGGACGGGACAATGCAGTGATGGCTGGTCAGAGGGCTTCGAGCAGAGAGAAATCAAAACCGATGCATTCGGAACGATTTACGTCAGCTTCTGGAACCCCTCCGACAGCTGGCAGATTGAAACCGAGATGACAGACACCGCCGATATTGAGGAAGAAAGCCTTGATATGGGCGGTATTTCTATGTAGGAGGAATTTTATGAGTCAGTTTCCAAATTCAAAAGAAGTAGAACGCATCAAAAAGATGTATCCAAAGGGTACAAGAATTCAGATTGAGAGAATGAATGATCCGTATCATCCGATTGAACGTGGAACTAAAGGTACTGTTGACCATGTAGATGACGCAGGCACACTTCATTGTACTTTCGACAACGGTCGTTGTCAGGGAGTCGTTACCGATAAAGATATTTTTCACGTCATTGACAGGTTGAATGTTCCTGTTGCTAAACGTTACGCTTGTTTGCTTGGCTCTGCGATTGACGGCAACAGGCGACTCCACAATGTTCAGGAGGTTGCTGAATTTATCTGCAAGCACGGGCAGTATGGTGATGTGCGAATCACGACTATGGAAGGCAAAGAACTGCTTGACACCTTCGGCATCTATATCAACAAGATTTCGGATATGGAGTACCGTGAGGAGCTTCTCAAGGTGCTGGTTCCGATGCAGCATGAGGTTGAAAACGCTGCGTTCTCGGAAGATGAGGATATGGACGAAACAGAAGAAGTGGGTATATCCATGTAATACAAGCCCGATTTTTTCGGGCTTACATATTGAAAAAACACGAAAAATGTGGTATAATATAGGAAACGCTGTGAGGCGTATGAATCAGAATAATGTATAGTTAGTATGTTTTCAATCATCACCAAATTTTTATTTTGTACTTTTTAGGAGGGAAAATTATGAGTTTTAAATTCTATTCATTAACAAAAAGTAGAGAACTATTTGATAAATGCGGCTGTTACGGTGTCGGGTTCATAGATGGTAAGTATAACGTCCAAATTCAAGATTATTATGTTTCGGGAGATAAACCACATTCACATTATTTAGAAGTAACATTTGATGAATTTGAAGATGCAAAAGAAATATTAAAAAAAGTCAACAGCGATATTCGTGTGGAAGATACTATTTGTCGTTCTTGCGGAAATTTAGTTTTTTCTGATGTAAGCAGAATACCATGCGGAGAAGAATATGAATGTGAATGTCCGAAATGCAAATCATTGATGACGAGTCGAAGTTGGGGTTTTAAATTCCATTCATTAACAAAAAGTAGAGAACTATTTAATAAAGACGAAAATTACGGTATCGGGTTCATAGATGGTAAGTATATTGCCCAAGCTCAAGAACGTTTTGTTGACGGAGATAAACCACATACACATTATTCAGAACTAGTATGAACGTTTTTAAATAACTATACTTTACAATTGCGTGATCTGACACAGCTGAAACATTTTCTTATTTTGACTTTCTTTTGCGAGTAGCAGGAGCACGTTTGCCTTGATTTTCAGAAGATGCAGCTTTTGCATT
>JAFXDK010000029.1 GCA_017521805.1 Ruminococcus sp.
CCTTTTGCCGATAATACGGCAAAAATACAGCGAATAACTATACATATATGCCGCTATTTCAGCATTTTTACTGATTTAGCGGCTCTTGTTTTTTCTGTACCCATTGATTTTTGTTTTTTATGGGGTTATTAGAGGTGCCCACAAGATGAAATGACTGCTTTTCGACACGATTTGCAGAACCATCTTGCAATTATAACTCAAATGCTTGAGAAAAGTGATAATATAGATGTTCAGAATTATCTTTCTGATTTAAAAGATAGAACTAGATCAAAAGGTATCTATAGTAATAGTGGAAATCTTCCGATAGATAGCATTATCAACTATAAACTCAGAAATGCTGAAGATCTAGGAATTCAAGCAACCGTTAATGTTGCTGTTCCTGAAATATTGAATGTTGAGATTGTTGATATTGTTACAATTATAGGCAACTTACTTGATAATGCGATTCAATCAATGCTCAAAATACAACAAGAACGTAATTTGTTTTTGAAAGTTATTTTTACCAAAGGACGGCTAATTATTACTGTTAGAAATACATTTGACGGAAAAGTGAAATATCAAAACGGAAAAATAATTACCAGTAAAAAGGAACTGGATCACGGATATGGTCTGAAAAATATCGAAAATGCTTTGAAAAGATATAATGGCTCCATGAGATTAGATTATGATGCAACACTTTTTTCAGTAGACGCTCTGCTATATGTCCCATAATCATAAAAACTGTGCTTGAATGAAAATTTAGGCACAGTTTTTTTGCATTTCATGACATTCACACTGCTGTTCATGACATTTTTTCGCATAAAAATACAAAATATGATAAAATATAATTGCCAATATTATATAGAAAAGGAGGAATTTGCATGAAAACATTCTTTGCAAAGTACAGTAGTGTGTTGGCAGCACTCGCTCTTGTCATTACTACAATGACAGTAAATTCTACTTGTACTTATTTGATTTATCAGGATGAACTGCCACAGGATGCGTATAAATTGCGTAAGTTCTAATGTTCAGTTCAATTGCTGAAAAGATCACAAGGCAACTTGAGGCAAACGGTGTAGTGAAAAGTGAAGATAGAGAAATTTATCGATATGGTATCAAGCAGGGACTCTTAATCATGCTTAATCTATCTACAACACTTTTACTTGGCATTGTTACAGGTATGTTCTGGGAAAGCATTATATTTTTAGCAGCGTATATGCTTCTCCGACGCTATGCTGGAGGATTCCATGCGAAGACTCCAGCTTGCTGCTACATTTATTCTTCAGCAATGGTTCTTCTTGTGATGCTAGGAATTAAATACATGTTTGACTCTATACTTATTTCAATTTGTACACTTATTGTAGGCGGCGTTGTTATTTTTTTATTTAGTCCTATTGAAGATAAAAATAAACCCTTAGATGTAACGGAACAGTTAGTATATCAGAAAAGGACCAGATTTTATCTGTTAGTTGAGATCATCCTTGATATAGCAATGATGTGTTTGGGTTGGAAAGTGATATACGAACCTATCAGCATGTCGTTATTCTGTCTCGGAGTATTGGTTGCACTAGGTAAGTTTAAAAATGTAAAAATAGAGCAAAGGAAGTAGCTGATTGCTGCAAACAAGGAGGTGATACCTCAAAATAAACTATTCGATTTATACATTGGATATTTAAAAAGGAGGACGTACTATGTTAAACTTAAAGAAAATGGTTTCGGCTTTACTGGGGGTTACAATGGTTGCAAATATGGCATTAAATTTGCCTGCGTTTGCAGATGAAGCAAGTATCACAACTTATAATTATGACGATTATAAGATTGAATATTCTGTAGCAACTTCATGGGAAAATTCAGAGACAATTATTATAACAATTACAAATACTGGTGATAGTACTATTGAAAACTGGATGTTGGCTTATGATGACTTTAATGGAGAAATCAATAATATTTGGAATGCAAAGATAGCTGAAACTGATTCTGGCTATGAGTATGTACGAAATGTTGGACATAACGCCAATATCGAACCAAATCAATCCATTAACTTTGGTTACACATTGGAGAATTACACAGGTATTCCAGATATTCTTGTAATGACGCAGGAGCGTCTTGAAAAATCGACAGAATCCTATGATGCGACACTTAATATCATTAATGAATGGGATTCCACATTTCAGGGTGAGATAGTTCTTACCAATAACACTGACCAACCTATAGAATGGTGGGAACTTACCTTTGATAGTAACTTTACAATCACTGAAGTAACTACAAGTTGGGCTGCATCTGTTGTGGATAATGGTAATTGTAATTATACTTTTAAAGGAACATATACTGGCATTATAGATGCTAATTCAAGTGTCTCACTTGGCTTTATAGGAATAAAGAATGGTGAGCCTGAGATTGTTAATTATTCTTTAACTGAAGTTATAATTGACGAAGAAGTTATTAATTCTATGAATTGGTTTGAGGATGACATCGATTGGGAATCCATGTTGGATTCAGATGGAGACGGTTTGCCTGATGAATATGAAGCTTATTACGGATGTGACACTACAAATCCTGATACAGACGATGATGATCTGCCAGACGGATATGAAATTTTAATGATTGGTTCTGATCCGAGCGTCACTAAATCCATTGTTGACACGCTTGCAGATGGCGAGTATGACAGCGATGAGGATGGGTTGAATAACTACGAAGAATATATTCTTGGCACAAATCCGCTTATATCAGATTCTGATTATGATGGATTGTCCGATGGTGATGAAGAGAGTGTATACGGAACGGATATGTTGAATCCAGATACAGATAAAGATGACCTGTCCGATAGCGATGAGATTGCACTCGGACTGAACCCTTTGGTTCCAGATACGGACGGCGACGGTGTTCCGGATAATGAAGAAATGTTTAATCAAAATAAAACCTTTGATGCTGATGAAGATGATACTGTTGTCCAGCAGATTGGCGTAGCGTTTGAAGGAACTGGCTATATTGATTCCACAACAAGTGTGAAAAGCGTTATGGATGTCGATTGGATGTGCTCCAATGTTGTAGGTTTAGTTGGGGAACCCTATGATATCACATCCGATTCATCATATGATACAGCTACACTTACTTTTACTATAGATCAGGCTTCTTTGGGCGATATACAGTTTGACGATTTGTCGGTTTTGTGGTACAATGAAGGTGAACAGCGCTTTGAAGAAATGGAAACTAATCGAGATAGCAGCAATGCTACGCTATCTATTACAACTACACATTTCAGCAAATATCTGATCGTGGATTGTGATAGATGGTATGCTGCGTGGGAAGAAAATAATTATCCAGTTACTGGAAACACTTTACACACGGCAATAACAATAGACTGTTCAACTAGCATGGACGATAATGACCCAAATTGCTATCGAATTACAGCCGCAAACAGTTTTGTTGATGTAATGACAGCAGCTGATCTGGCTTCAATTATTTTCTTTGCGGATGGTGCGGACGAAAAACAGGAGCTAACCGATGATCAGGAGGCTCTTAAAAATGCGATTGATCAAGTCTTTTCAGCGGGCACAACTAATTATGAGGCTGCACTCAGATATTCAATTGATAGCTTAGAAAAACAACCTGACACGAATGCTGATAATATCATTATTTTCCTTTCCGATGGTCGTCCTACAAACATAGTTGATGGAGTTGGTATAGAAATTCCCGAAGAAGAATTTGACTATTCATTGGTTGATGAAGCGGCAAGTAAAGGAATTAGGATTTATACAATTGGGTTAACAGAAAATGTTAATGAAAACATATTGAAAGAAATGGCGAACAGAACAAATGGTGGATATTACTATGCTAATACTGCTGAAGAACTGATATCATACTTCTTAACAGTTAATATGGGCCAGAAATATGACATTACTACAGATACCGATGAAGATGGTATTCCTGATTTGTTTGAAACGTACGGTATGCCAGTTGCAAATGGTCAAGTTGTTTTCACAGATCCTGAAAAGAAGGATACTGATGGCGATAGCCTGGAAGATGGCGAAGAACTTATTATGCATATAGTAGACGATGCTGACGAAGTAGAGACTGCTTACAAGTATATGTACGATTACATTCCAGATATTTTAATAAGTAGTAACGGTGGTATTTATTTTCAGATGACTTCTGATCCAGCGGATGCGGACACTGATGATGACCTTGATCTTGATAATGCCGATCCTGGACCGACTGTTAAACAGCTAAATGGTTATTTTATAGATAAAATGAATGAATTACAATTGGCTGCTAATAAGTATCTAGAAGGTACTTATACTCCTTCAGTTAATGATGATTATTATGGAAAGAAAGATATCTGCTTATGCTTCTATTTCATCAGACAATTTAAGTATAATTCTTTCTCTTGGTCGCAAACCGGCGGTGAAGATGAGGCTTTTGTAGAATATATAAACGAAAACTATCTTGATCTCTATAATTATTTTAAAAACACAACATATATTAACGCAGACTATAACGGTCATAAAGTTGAACTGAAACATTATGCAGCCAATGTTAATGCACAATTGTATAGCTCAAAAGGTCTTGTAATTTTGTTTTTTTCCGATACTAATTTAAATCATTACGCTGGATGGGCGGGAGATTTACAGCAAGTTGTTAGTGAAGCTTATAATGATACTTATTCAAACAATAAATATACAAATTTATATGAAGCGATGACAGCATACTTGACAAAAAATGGTAAAGGCTTTGGACCAATTGATTTTTATTCTGATATGGATTCTCTTAACATTTCAAAGTTGCTTTTGTCATCAAATGACTCAGTGAAAGAATGGCTTGAAATATATTATGATGAAAATAACATTCAAAATCATGGAATAGATTTTGTTGCCAATGTTCCCTTAACGCAGTCCTTAATTGAATATTTTCTAACAACAGAAACATATTATTTAGAAAATGGCTCTAACAAAATGAGTCCTGAAGATGTTGGAAAATGTATTTTAGCTTTTAAAGAATACGTATTAAACGAAATAGGAGTGGTAATTGATGAGTAAATTAAAAATAGTGGTTTCTGCTTTATCAATCGTTTGTGTCTTACTATTTGGTGAGAGCAATTACATAGGATTTGCAGCCGACCAAATTTTAAGCGGTAAAATCGATAATGATTATGTATGGGAAATTGCTGAAGATAGTATAATTATCACAAATTGCCACAATAACATTACTATTACAATAAAAGAGAATGTTTGTTATGTAGATACCAGTGATATGTCAAATATTATCCAAGAATTTGCAGTTAGTGATGAGGAAATGGCGAATTGGTCTGAAAAGGAATGTGAATTATTCGAAAATATATTTTCATCATCTGATAATATAAGATTGTATTATTCAGATAATATAATTACAGTAAATGATAGTGTTATAGCTTGTGATAAAATTTCAAGTGTTAATTTTGGAAATGAAGTAAAATATGTTGGCGATTATGCGTTTGCATATTCAAGCATAGAAAATGTTGAATTTCCAAACTCATTAGAGGAAATCGGAACGTATGCATTTGGTGAGTGTAAAGCATTGAGTACTGTGAATTTAGGCGAAAATGTAAACGAGATAGGGAAAATGGCATTTTTTGATTGTGATAATTTAAAAAGCGTAGTTATACATTCGAAAACAGCTAATATTCAAGAATTTGCATTTGGATATTATAGAAACAGCAGTGAAAAAATGAAGATGAACGATTTTGTGATATCAGGTTATATTGGTTCCACAGCCGAAACCTATGCAAATGAAAACGGCTTCACTTTTATCGTTTTAGATGATGATTCAGATATGATGACAACTACCACCACTTTAACGACCACTGATACAACTATCATGACGACCACCGATAGCACGGAATCAACCATTACAACAACCAAATCTACAACCACAACTACAACTAATGACGGTGGTATTGAAACTACCACTACAACCGCAACCGCAACTAATGACGGTGGTATTGAAACTACCACTACAACCGCCACACCTGCAACCATCGCATCCGACGAGGAATTTTGTGATTGGGCTGCGAAGGATTATGCGGAAAAGACAGGTATAACTCCCGAAAATGCAGAAATCGAGTACATAGCTGATGGAAATGCAGTGATTACTCTGACCGATGCAGATGGCAGTGTTCTTGACGTTTACAACATCGATCCATTCACAGGTATTGGCACTGAAGCCGACGGCGGCGATGTAAATCTCCCACAGACAGGTTATTCCAATTTCTACAAAGTAATTGTTTGGTTCGCAATTCTTATGACGATAAGCGGTGTAGCGATTGTAGCATACTCTAGAAAAGAAAGTGAATAATTTACCTATAATATTGTTACTCGCTAAGCGGCACTATTGCTTATAATGAAGTGCTATAATAAAGAAGAACGATTGAAATGTTTGGTATCATAATGATCATCTGTGGCGTGTTGATATATTTTGCTATACGTACCACAATCATAAAAACTGTGCTTGAATGAAATTTCAGGCACAGTTTTTTGCATTTCATGACATCCACACTGCAGTTCGTGACATTTTCCCGCACAAAAATGCAAAATATGATAAAATATAATTGCCAATATTATAAAGAAAAGGGGGAATTTGCATGAAAACATTCTTTGCAAAGTACAGTAGTATGTTGGCAACACTCGCTCTTGTCATTACTAAAATGACAGTGAATTCTACTTGTACTTACCTGATTTATCAGGATGAACTGCCGCAGGATGCTTATAAATTGCGTAAGTTCTAATGTTCAGTTTAATTTCCGAGAAGATTACGATGTATCTTGAAGCAAACAAGGCATTTAAAAGTGAGGATACTCTAATGCTTATATTTTTCTGATGAAGCTCTTGATATCAAACTTGTTGTTTACAATTCTCTATCAGGTCAACTTGGTTCTGATGTAACCGAAATTGCTTATATGGCTAAACGGGTTAGAGATGAGGAGAAAATCATTTTTATAGTTGATGCTGAAACTAATGAGTTTTTTTTCAAGAGAGTAATATTGTTTACAATGAAGCTGGAGATAATAGTAGTGTTGAGTATACGTATTCTAAATCTAGATTTGAACTTAAGTGTATAATAAAAAACAGCACAGTAACCATTGATGAAATCAATGTAATACAATCAACAGAACTTAAGATCCTTGATACTATCAATGGTTGCCTTGTAATTGTTATCGCTGAAAATGCATTTTTATACAGTCAGATGCATTTAGATTCGATAACGATTCCGGAAGGTGTTACTTCTATCGGAGAGAAGGCATTTGTAGGTCAGCATGGCACAATTACTTCGTTAATTCTTCCAAAAAGTGTCGCGAGTATCGGTGAGTATGCGATAGGCTGCTTTCAAAATGGAATAAAATATACATTAGACAGTACAGCAGTTGTTTATGGATACACAGATACTATTGCTGAGTTATATGCCACTAATAACCCTATCACATTTGAAGAATTAAATAGTACAGTTGAATATTTGGCTGGTGATGTCAATGCAGATGGTAAATTTAATTTTGCGGATGTTGTGGTATTACAGAAATGGCTTCTTGCAAAACCCGATGTTGTTTTAGAGAATTGGAAAGCAGGCGACTTGTGTGCAGATGATGTATTGAATGTATTTAACTTGTGCTTGATGAAGCGAAAACTCGTTGAACAAGGGTTGTAACGATTTGCTGTGAGTTGAAAGGCGGTGCAACTATTGCAACATAAAGCGAAAAAGTGGACACTGAGGATAGGTTTGGTTTTCTTGAACCTAGGAATTGCCGTGTTATCTGTTTTTGTCTATTGGCACATCAGCCGTGAAATTGAAAAACAACGCCTGCTTGATATTTGTGTTGTGCTGGAGATTCCAGATTTGAATATCAAAGCCCCTGTCATGGACGGTACAGGGCATGAGGTTTTGTCAAAGGCGGCAGGTCACTTTCCTGGTACCGGTGCACTTGGTGAGGGTAATTACTGCATTGCAGGGCATAAAAGTACAATTTATGCGGAGATTTTTAACGAGATGAAGCATATCAAAATTGGTATGGAAATGCATCTCTATGATAATAACGAGGATAGGATGAAATATACTTATATCGTAACTAAGGATTTTATCGTGGAGCCGAACGAAACATGGGTGCTGAAGGATTTCGGAGATGACCGTATCACCATTGTGACCTGCACGGATGACGGTACACAAAGGCAGATTGTGGTGGGGATGCTGAAAGAGTAGTTTGTAGAATATCTCATGTTTATTTCTCGAAAAGGTCGGTTTGATGCAAACATATGCTTAAGAGCGTTAAAGTGAACTTATGGTCAAAATGCGTTTTTGAAGGTCGATATCCTTCTACTGCAGGGCACATAGTTCTCCGATACGGATTCCTGTGGACATAGATGGAGCAGATCCAAGAGTGTTGCGATTCTGATGACTAGCAACATAATTTTGCAATCTCACATGCTCTGCCTCATCGAGAAGCTGAATTTCAGAAGTTTTCTTCTTTGGTAGCGAGGGAACCCCTACGTTCATTATTTTGGATAGTAATAGATGATGAGGAAAAGACAACACTTGTATCTTTCAGAATCATGAAATAATCATGTTTCTGAAATGCAATATCAATTCCGACGATAATCATAAAATCCTCCTGAAATAGTAATCCCAGTGCTGTCTGCATAACTTTTCCTATGTAACCTGGTTCTTTATTACCAGTCGCAAATCGCTGTAACCAACAAATAACCACACTCAGGAAAAGCCCTCAACTAAAACCTCCTTCACCCGCTAAGTAAACGCTACCGTAGGAACGTTACATAAAATAGACTACGGGTTTTCCTTAAAGTTATAGGATGGGTTTATCGCTTTGGTTTTCCAAAGGGCGAACCTCATCCATCGGGGATATCCCCCTTTTCTAAAACTCACACAGGCGCTCAGGTCGCTCCCCAGCGTTGCCCTATCCTCCTGCGTGGTAAAAGCACTTTTGATTATATCACACTTTTTATTATTATGAAAGGTTTGTGTAATTGAATCGTTTGCTGGGGGATGATTTAATTATATCAGGTTTATATGTCAACAAAAGTAATAGTGTATGATTTACTGATTTCTTGTCCTTCTGATGTTATGGAGTATGTGGAGAAAATAGAAAATGAAGTACATCGTTTTAATAACTTTTTTGGACGTTCAAATAACATAGTTGTAAGAACCAGGCATTGGTCTAGGGATGCATTTTCTGAGTTCGGTAAACATCCCCAAGAATTACTGAATACGCAAATTGTTGATTCTTCCGACTTAGCAATTGGCGTATTTTGGACAAGGTTTGGGAGTCCTACTGAAAGATATGGATCTGGAACCGAGGAAGAGATAGAACGAATGATTTCAATGGGAAAGCAAGTTTTTTTATATTTCCTTGATAAGCCGATAATTCCTTCTGTGTTTAATGCAGAACAGTACGAAAAAGTACAAGATTTTATGAAAAGACATAAAGACAAAGGAGTTTTCTTCAAGATTTCAGATGAAAAGGATTTAGTAATTAAATTCAGAGAAAATTTAGAGTTGTATTTTGATGGTATAATTAAAGGATCAGAGTTCAAAAAGAGTACAGGTTCAAAAGAAATTCTATGGGTTGATGATCGACCTGAAAACAATGTTTATGAGAGGAAATTGTTAGAACAATATGGCTTAGTTTTCACTCTGGCGCTATCTACTCAACAAGCATTACATTGCTTGGAACATAGTAAATTTGCACTTATAATTTCTGACATGGGTAGAAAAGAAGGTTCTAGAGAAGGATATATTTTACTGGAATCTATTCGAAAAAAGAACTACAAAACGCCATTTATAATCTATGCAGGTTCGAGAAAACACGAACATGTTATGGAGGCATTAAAGCGAGGTGCCCAAGGTTGTACAAATAATGCTGGTGAACTGATTGACTTGGTAATCAAAAACCTTTTGCTCACCTGAATATTTGTTTATATAGCTTAAAGGGCTTGCTTTATTATTTTATATATATTCCCGATAGTAATAAACTAGACTCGGTAGTTTCAAAGAGCCTGATAAATATGTTTGAAATCAATTGAATATTACTTTGAAAGTACTATTATAGTTGCTATTTTTATGAACTGCAGTAAAGCAAGGTTTTGTCTGATTAAACACATATAATCGTAAAATATATAAAATCATTTACAGGTTCAAGTAATGTGTTTTTATACTCATGACAGGAGGAATTTAAATGTTAAGTAATGTAGATATTAAACGAGCTCTTGGGAAACGAATAGGAATCTATCCGTTTAATGGAGAAAATTTAGAAGGCTCCAGTATTTATTTGACAGCGAGTGATCTTGCATGGTCGATTAATTCAAAAAAGAAGGCTATTGATTCCGAAGGGTGTATAATAATTGAACCTCATGACACAGTTGCGATTATTACTGTAGAATCAGTTTGTTTGGGCAGTAATTATGCAGGTTACTGTATATCCAGAGTAAGTTCGGGACCGCACGGACTGGGTGCTATTTCTTATCCTGTAAAGCCACAATGGATAGGCAGGTTGTTAATTACTCTCCATAACTACTCAAATGATGCTTACCAGATCGAAAAAGGTGAAAGAATTGCCGTGCTAACAATCCACAGATTAGATAACAATTCAGAAAATTCAGATCCAAAACAAAATTCAAGATTTGAATTATTGTCTGAAGTTGGCATCCAGGTTAACAAAGAAGATATTGCAAATATAAACCAGAAATGTTACACAATTGATAAAGTACTGTTCGATTGTATGCGTACTAGTGATTCATATAAAAAATATATGCGGATTTATAGTCCGTTTTGGAATAAAAAGCGTATTGCACAAACAGTTACCATTGCAATTATGCTAGTTATTCTTATAGTATTAGGTATTGTGATTTTTAATCTACATAATGAGAACGGAAGAACAATAGTTTCTGCAAGCTTCGGTACTATCCTTACATACCTACTTATAATCGTTAAAGATATCATCCAAGACATTAAGGGGGATTAACATGAACTGCGTATGTTTCTTTTGTAAAGAAAATCGTTTTTGTCTCAATGAGGAACTTTCACTGCCTGGAATAGATTCTATCATATATGAAAATGATGATGTTTATGTAACGCCTGATCTATTTCCGCTCTGTTTAGGACATATGTTAATAATAACAAAAAAACATTATAATAGTTTGGGAAATGTTCCATATTCGGTATATGAGAGTGCAGAGAAGGCTAAATGTTACTTGCGTGAAAGAATTTTTAAGACAATGCCTTATATTAGTTTCGAACATGGTGCTGTGATAGAACATTCTGGCGGATCTTGCATCGACCATGCGCATATACATGTGATGCCATTTGTTGAAGATCTTAAAAATGTGATTGAATCATCTGATTTTATTGACACATGCGCAGTTGAGGCTTCGTATAAAAGTTTGAAACATTTCGCTGATCAAGGTATACCATACATATACTACCAGCGAAATTCTGAACAACCGATTGCTTATCCAATTTTTAATGGATTACCAAGTCAGTTTTTTCGTATGCTAATAGCTCAAAAACTGAAGATAAATTATAATTGGAAAATCTCTTATAGGGATGGATCAGCAAAAGAGTTATTTAATAAATCAATTATATTTGGAAAGAGATGAACTATGGAAAGGTTAATAGATATTGGTGAATCTGCGATTATAAATTCGCTAATTTATGGTGTATTTCCTCATTTGAAAAATTGTCATGATGATGCGATAACACTTGATATGAAGAAATATCTATCAGTTTCTTTATCGACGGATCCTTGTCCTGAGCCATTAATATGCAAATTCGATGAAGCAAATAGGTATTATCATTATGGTGTGATGTCAGTTCTGATAAATTATAGTGATCTTGCAGCAACAGGTGTTGCTCCTATTGGGATTTTACTTTCTACAATAATGCCAAATGAGATGCGTATCCACGAGTATTCACAGTTTCTCCAAGGAGTAAAAGATTCATGCGACGCTTGGGGAGGAAATCTGCTTGGTGGCAATGTAAAGGATGGAAAAGAATTTAGCGTTACAGGAACAGCAATTGGCGGACAAGTTAATAACAACATATTAACAAGAATTGGAAGTAGTGTTGGTGATGCTGTTTGTATAGTTGGAGACCCAGGTGTTTTTTGGTTTGCGATTCTTAAACTTTTGGAAGGATGTTCTTTGAATGAATTGGATGACTATACAAAATCATTTGTAAAATCTCCTTATCCAAAGATTAAAGAAGGTTTGTTGCTTTCATCAAGTAACTGCGTTACTTCTTGCATGGATAATTCCGATGGTATTATTGGATGCTTATATGAGTTAGCTACGCTAAATAATGTGTCGATAATAATTGAGGATTGCAAGCTGATTCCTAATTGCTTACTTGAACAATTTTGTCAAGCACGCAAAATCGATTACAGAAATTTAATGTTATCCTTCGGAGGTTGGGATTTGGTGTTTACATGCCCAACGTCAGAAGTAACTAATCTACAACGTTTGTTTGAGAAGAATAATTCCAAGTTTCATGTAATTGGAAAAGTTACTAAAAGATCAGAAGAAAAAGTAATGCTTGTGAAAGATGATTTTGTATATAAAATTAACGACTTTTCATCGAAACGTTTTAATAAGCATTCCTATTTTTCGTTTGGTCTTGATGCATTTATTGAACATTTTCAAGAAAGCCAATTAGAAAAATTGGATATAAGGAGGGCTGACTTATAAAGACAATTGATTATTACAACTTACATGCAAATGAGTATTTTGAAAAAACTGTACACGCTAAAATGGAGGCGATATATGAACGATTCTGTAATTACCTTTCATGTAATGCCAAGATTTTAGATTTGGGTTGCGGTTCTGGCAGAGACAGCTTGTATTTTAAATCAGCAGGTTATCAGATAACTGCAATTGATGGTTCTTACGAAATGTGTAAGTTAGCTTCAAGTTTTCTTGGATTGCCAGTTGAGAATATAACTTTTGATCAGATTAATTACTGTAATGAATTTGATGGGATTTGGGCGTGTTCTTCGTTATTACATGTACCCAAATCTGAAATCGTGGATATATTGCGTAAAATTGTGCGAGCATGCAAAAAAAATGCAATAATGTATACATGTTTTAAATATGGTACAAGCGAAATGATTAAAGATGGATGCCATTATTCATGCTATGATGAAATACAATTAGAGAACTTGATCAAAAAAGTTGAGAGCATGTCATTAGTAGAAATGTGGAAATCTTATGATGTACTGCGTTATAAGAACACACCTCAATGGATTAATATAATTATACAGATCAACAAAAATTAGATTTTATATGGAGTATAACAAAAGCTTTTAAGCGATGTTGTACTCCTTTTTTATCTCCGTTTCGCTATAAAAGCGGGACGGAGTTTTTTATGCCCTTTTATCAATTATGGCAATGCAGCATTGCCAGATATCCATAACCCTTCGTTTTGATTTGAACGAAAACCAGAAATCAAAACGGAGGAAAACACAATGGCATATAATCATGGTGTTGCGAAAGCAATATTTGAGGCAGAGTGGAAGAAAAAAGCTGCCGAATACAGAAAGCATGGTATGTCTGAGGATAAGATCGCATCTATGCGTGAATTCGAGGAGGAAGTATTCAAATCGGACAGAAAGTTTTATGAAGGTCTGACGGACTACATTCTGGACGAACATTC
Source organism: Ruminococcus sp. (assembly GCA_017521805.1). Classification (GTDB taxonomy): domain Bacteria; phylum Bacillota; class Clostridia; order Oscillospirales; family Ruminococcaceae; genus Ruminococcus. The sequence continues at coordinate 13,663 of JAFXDK010000029.1, forward strand.
CCCTGACCTCATCTATGAGGATACTTATCATATCAATGACTTCATGTGGCTTGATCTCATTGAGTATGAGGAGGTCTATAAACAGCTGATGGCACTGCCGAGAGAGTGGCTTGTCATCTTCACACTTAACAAATTAGAAGGCTACACGCAGAAAGAACTCTCGTCAATTTTCTCAACATCACAGCAGAATATAAGTTTGAGAATTGGTAAAATCGCTGAAATTTTAAAACTCACTTGTAAAACAGCCGATTTCCTTGGCTAATAAGTGAAGGGCAAAAAAGGAGAACTTTATTGCCCGGCATCTTGACAACTGAATATCAACACTTCGGTACGTCGTACTCCGATGATGGATGCATTTCCGTCAGCTGAGATCTCCATACGCCAAGACCTCGAAAGAGCGAGCGAGAAAATATGCGAAGATCAGCAAAGCAGAGCCAGCTTTGTAAGGCAATGAAAGTTGGGGTAAGGTACTTCCGTAAAAAGCGGCTTGGATGTTGTAGTCCAAGAGGCTCAGATCTATGTGATTGGTAAGGACGCCAATCAGCCGAAGTTGTTCCTTTTGCCGGCGGGGGCAGGAGTAATCCTGTCAGAGAATTTCCGGCACCTTCGATTTGAAGGAAAGTGCTGCTGCGTGTAGCAGCAGTGAAGTCACCCGGATGGGGTGGCATATTAGCAAAACGACCTATAGCCGCCGTGTACAAAGCGGCGGCTGTTACATAGAAAGGATTTGCTATGTATAGAAAACCAAGACGTGGAGATGTGTACTATGCCAATATGAATGGAGCGTCAGGCTCTGAACAAAGCGGTATCCGACCGGTTGTCATCGTGCAGAATGACAAGGGCAATCACTTTTCGGATACGACAATTGTGGCAATGATCACATCGAAAAAGAAGAAAGCAACCGCTGTCCATGTAAACCTGCACAGCAAGGATATATTCAGCAAGAAGTCCTATGTTCTGACCGAACAGCTCAGAACAATCTCAATCGACAGACTTGGGAAATATGTAGGTATGCTCAGCGGCAGTGATATGCGAAAAATTGACAAGACTTTGAAAATCAGTCTTGGACTTATAGATTGAAAGGAATGAAACTATGTTACATCTGATAAAATATCCCCTTGATGAAACGGTAAAGCGTTTTTTCAATGAAGTCGCCGCAAAAGGCTTTGAAAAGCGAGAGGTACAAATGGAAATGGCAAACGAGATATGCAAAGCAATCACAGAAAAAAGACCTCTTACAGTCGAAGCGGAGGTAGGAATCGGAAAATCCTTTGCATATCTGGTGCCTGCACTGATTCAGTATTTCAGAGAACGCAGACAGGTTGTGATTGCAACATCTACCATAGCACTTCAGGAACAACTCTATCACGATGCACAGTCTGTTCTGAAAATGCTGGGTGTTCATGCAAATTTCATTCTTGCAAAAGGTATGAAGAATTATGCCTGCATGAAACGAGTACATAGCTTGTACAGCCGTCATAAGAATGATATCTACTATGGTCGTCTCTGGCAGATGGTAAGAAACGGTCAGCAGGATAAGGCTGAGATTACTATGAATATATCCGACACAGAATGGGATAAGATCAGTATTTCTAATTTTGGAAAAGATCGGTGCAAGAGCTGTCCCTATACACGAAGCTGTCAGTATCACAAAATGAGATCGACTCTTGTGTATGAAAGTGCGATTGTTATCTGTAATCAGAATATGCTGGTATCACATCTCATGAATCAGCAGAAAGGAAAAGGGTTATTCAGCCCATCAGTCAGTACATACATCATTGATGAGGCACACAATATTGAAAGCAAGTTCAGAAATGCATATACCACATCCTACAGCAAATCAGATATCGTATATATAATCTCCGAATCTGTAAAGAATATCCGAAATCCAATTTTAAAATCAAATGCCGAAGAAATCATAATGGAACTGGAAGAATTGTTCCGTATGTTCAGAATACAGGTACAAAAGCAGGAATCCGAATCAGAAGGAGACGCTAACTCTTTCTTTCTGGAAATGAATAAAGATATCAAGAATAAGCTGATTATGATAAGAAGAAAACTTGCATCACTGAATGCAATAACGGAAAGAGATGCCGGTCCGGTATTGCAGTTCCTGCGTGAAGCAACCAATGGATTGAAGGAAAACATTGTATGGCTTGAAAAAGAAAAAAGTCTCAGACTCTGCGTGTGTCAGAAAGACATTCGCAGGGATATCTCAAAATTGCTTTTTTCACATGGCAGATGCACTATTTTGACATCGGCAACGATTTCGGACAAGCAGACAGGAACTCCGATCGAAAAATGCAGTTATTATCTGAACAGTATCGGATATCCTGTAATCGGCATGGTATCTGAACCGAAGAAGTCACCCTTTGATTACGATAACAACACAATGCTCTATTGCTCAGATGCTATGCCGTATCCAAGCATAGAACGCAGAAAGGAATACAGAGTAGCATCCATAGCAGAGATTGTAAAGCTTCTTGAAGTAACAAACGGAAAGGCACTTATTCTTTTCACCTCAAAAGAAGATATGGAGTATGTGTATAAGAAGCTGAGCAATATGCATCTGCCGTATAAGATACTGATGCAGAGCAAGACTTCATCACAGGCATATCAGCTTGATAAATTCAAGGCAGATACCAATTCCGTCATCCTCGGAACAGGAACATATTGGGAGGGCATCAATGTGGAGGGAGAAAGCTTGTCACAGGTGATTGTGTACAAGCTGCCGTTCCCTGTGCCGGAACCGATTATTGAATACAAGATGTCACTGACCGAAAATCCGATTGATGAAGTAGCAGTTCCCGAAATGGTCATACAGCTTAAACAAGGCGTGGGCAGACTGATACGCTCAGCAAGTGATACGGGAATCGTATCTATACTTGATCCGAGAGTAAGCCTGCGAAAGGCAAAATATGCAGATGTGGCACTTGATGCACTCTCTGTAAAGAACAGAGCAGACAGCATTGAAGAATTGCATACTTTCTGGGACAGAATAACAAATGAAGGGAGTCAGAAATCATGAAGAAATATGGACAAGCAGAGCTGATGTACACACTGATGCAGGTGTTCCTTGAAAACGAGGAACACCTCACCGAACAGCAGAAAGCAGAGGTTGCAAAAAAAGCAGCCACAGAAGTATTTGCAGAGTTTCCCTCTGCATGGGATATGGAGGTAGCGGCATGATTGGATTTATTATTGGGTGCATTGTAGGCGGTACGATTGGAGTAGTTGCCATGTGCTGCTGTATCGCAGGTAAAGAAGCGGACAAGCATATAGATTACACAGATTCGGACGAGTAAATTTGTCCGGTTTGGTGATTCCAATTCACAGAGAAATGTGGTATTGTTGTAAGTAAAAAAAACGAAAGGCAGGTGTAAGCATGGCAACGATAACCGTAATTCAACCGAGCATTATGAACGAAACAGTCAAACGGCGAGTTGCCGCTTACTGCCGAGTCAGCTCAAACAGCGAGGATCAGCTGAATTCCTATCAGGCACAGCTGACCTATTACAACCACAAGTTTGAAGATTCGACCACAGAAGAACTTGTAGACCTGTATGCCGATGAAGGCATCACCGGTACCCGTGACGATAAGCGTGACGAATTTCAAAGACTGATGAAGGATTGCAGACGCGGAAAGATTGACAGAATCTATACCAAGTCCATCAGCCGATTCGCCAGAAACACAAAGGACTGTCTCAAGAATCTCAGAGAGCTGAAAGCTCTTGGAATTACTGTGATATTTGAAAAGGAAAACATAGATACAGCCAATATGACCGATGAGATTATGATCACCATCCTTGGCGGTCTGGCACAGGAAGAATCGGTATCCATTTCACAGAATATGCAGTGGAGTGTCAGAAAACGCATGGAGAACGGCACTTATGTGCTTCCATCGCTCCCATACGGATATACAAACGAAAAAGAAAGTCTTATCCAAATTCCGGAAGAAATAGAAACTGTGAAATGGATTTTCAGTCAATATCTTTCCGGCATTAAAATGAAAGCCATTGCAGATGAGTTAAACAATTCCGGTGTTCCAACACATCTGAATAGAGAAAAATGGATGAAAAACACAATCAGATATATCCTTACCAACCCTGTATATATAGGCCATTTGTTGCTGCAGAAATCCTATACTGCAAATACATTTCCATTTGTTCGGAAGGACAATCACGGAGAAGTTCCGCAGTATCTGATTAAAAACCATCACAAAGCGGTTATCAGCGAAGAAGATTATCAGCGTGTTCAAGACTTGATTTTAGAAAACACAAAGCAAAATCATACTCCAATTGATACGATTTTTAGCAAGAAGATTGTTTGCGCACACTGCGGCACATATTTCCGCAGAAAAGCAAATAAGAAAACCGTAAATTGGGTATGCAGAACCAGAGATAATAGAGCCGACAGCTGCCCGATCATGCATATATCAGAACAAAAAATTCAGCAATTATATATCAGACTTTTTAACGTCCTATTTACTCATTACAAAGAAATTCTACTCCCCTTACAGCAAATGCTGCAGGAACTGAAATGGAAGAAGTATGGAGGTAACATCCGAGTAATGGATATCCATAAGGAGATTGCAAAGCTCCGAGAACAGAATCACGTCATTGCTCGACTTCGAACCAAAGGATTTATGGATGAAGGCAAATATCAGGAGCAAAGCAAGGAACTGAATAACAAGATCAGAAAACTGCAAGCCGAGCTGAAAAAGCTGACACGTTCCGACGATGACGATGATATACTGGAACAGCTGG
>JAFXDK010000030.1 GCA_017521805.1 Ruminococcus sp.
TTCTTATTTCCGCCGTATACACTTGATGAACTTGCATAAACAAGATGCTCAACAGGATTATTACGACAGGCTTCAAGGATATTGTAAAATCCGATGATATTTGATTCTATATATACATCAGGGTGGTCAATGCTATAACGTACTCCAGCCTGTGCCGCAAGATTTACTACCACATCAAATTTATATTCAACAAAAAGCTTGTCTAGAAGCGGTTTATCGGCAATTGAACCCTTGACAAAAACGTGCTTTACAGCTGCATTTTCAGCTGCCTTTTCAATGAGTTCAAGGCGATATTCTTTAAGCTTCGGGTCATAATAATCATTCATATTGTCAAGTGAAACAATTGTACCCGATGTCATTTCCTTTAAAAGTCGGAGTACCAGATTCGCACCGATAAATCCGGGCGAACCTGTTACAAGTATATTTTTACCATTGAGATTAATTTTTGTTTTGCTCATTTCTTAATCCCTCCTGAACAGGTCACGAGTGTAAACCTTTTCTGAAACATCATCAAGACTGCTGTCGTAGCGGTTTGCAACGATACAGCCGCACATTTTCTTGAACTTCTTTAAGTCATTTACTACAAGACTTCCAAAGAATGTACTGCCATTTTCAAGAGTAGGCTCGTAAATTACAACTGTTGCACCCTTAGCCTTGATGCGCTTCATTACACCCTGAATAGAGGACTGACGGAAGTTATCGGAGTTGGATTTCATTGTAAGACGGAATACACCAACAGTAATTTCTTTCTGCTCCTGTTCACGACTTGCGGAGTAAGACTCGCTGTTGCTGTATGTACCTGCAATTTCAAGAATACGGTCAGCAATGAAATCCTTACGTGTACGGTTGGATTCAACAATAGCAGACATCATATTCTGTGGAACATTCTGATAGTTTGCAAGAAGCTGCTTTGTATCCTTTGGCAGACAGTATCCGCCGTAACCAAAGCTGGGATTGTTGTAGTAGTCGCCAACACGTGGGTCAAGGCACACACCCTTGATAATATTTGCAGTATCAAGATTTTTTACTTCTGCATATGTGTCAAGCTCATTGAAATAGCTTACACGAAGTGCAAGATATGTATTTACGAAAAGCTTTGTTGCTTCTGCTTCTGTAGTTGCCATAAAGAGCATAGGAATATCTGTCTTAACCGCACCTTGTCTGAGAAGTGCAGCGAATACCTCAGCCTGCTCCATATTATTTTCATCAGAGCCAACGATAATACGGCTGGGATAGAGATTATCATAAAGAGCCTTACTCTCACGGAGAAATTCAGGGCTGAAAATAATATTGTCCATACCAAGCTTTTCACGAACCTGCATTGTATATCCAACAGGAATTGTGGACTTGATAACAATTGTAGGTTTGTTTTCTCTGCTCTCTGTAACGGATTTAATGAGTGACAATACACTTTCAACAGCGGAACAATCAAAGAAATTTGTCTTTGGGTCATAGTTTGTAGGAGCAGCTACAATAATAAAATCAGCGTCCTTATATGCGGATTCAGCATCTGTAGTTGCTACAAATGAAAGATTTCTCTCCTCGTGTTCAGCAAGATATTTTTCGATATAATCATCCTGTATAGGTGAAGTCCAGTTGTTAAGCTTTTCAACTTTTTCAGGAACAATATCAACTGCTGTTACATCGTTATGCTGTGAAAGAAGTACTGCGAGGGATAAGCCAACATAGCCTGTACCTGCTACTGCAATTTTCTTACGCTCAACTGCTTCAACAGCAATTTTGTCATCCTCAAATAAATCTGCATAGTTAAAATCAAGAACTTCTGACAGTGCAAGAAGCTGGTCAACAGAGGGTGTATAGTCCTCTGCTTCAAGTCTTGATAAAATTGAACGGTTTATGCCTGTACTTTCAGAAAGAGCTGTCTGGGAAATACCAAGTGCCTTTCTTTTGCCTGCTACTGTTTCAGCAAGCTTATTCAATGCTAAATGTTTCATAATTTCCTCCTATTTTAATACTGCCGCTATCAGCAACAATAAAGCTTCATTTGCCATATATTAATTATAGCAAATGAAGCTTGTAATGTCAATAGGTTTGGTGTAAATAAATGCAGAAATATTTCAAATCAATAAATATTCAATAAAATTATGTTGCTAACAGCAACATTAAATCTTTTCAGGTATATTAATCCTCTTGCGTTAGAATCTCCATAGCTCTACCATACTTTTCATCATATTAATCTCTGTTCAGTGATTTTCTTAAAAAACATGAACAAGAACGAAATTTCGTAAGTGAGTTTTTAACGGTACCTTTAATTATCCCTGGAACACTTTTCCGCATCAATAGCAATAACAAGCATAAGTGCGTAAATTGCGTCCTGCTGATTATAAATATCAATTACATATGTATCAGTCCATTTCCAAATTTCCTTTGAAACACTGGCAACACTCTGCCCTGTATAATCAACGATATTATAATCCCATTCAAACCAGTTACCCTCAACATGCCAGCCGTTATAATCAATATTGTATTTGGGAATGAACAAAGAAAGCTCTCTGCTTATACAACCGACATATTTCTGCTCAAGATACATTTCAAATTTTGGAAGTAACGTCAGTATTTTCTCCTTCACACTACCAACTTCATTTCCATATGCATCGTAGATTTTGAGTAAATGTCCCCATGAAAGCTGTCCCTTGACAACAAACACGGTATTTCCGGACTCATCATATATATCGTAACTATCAAACCATGAGAACATACGTTGTTTAAATATTAATTTCATAATTTTTTCTCCTGTAATACTTTTAAATTTCTCTCGTCAAAATCTCCATAGCTTTGCCATACTTTTCATCCCATTTATTCAGCTTTTCAGCAGATACAGCGGAACTGTCAACAATTCTGCTCCTGTCCATATTGTGGGTAAGATCGGCAAGCTTGACTTTTTTAGCTATGGGATTTTCCTTGATTTTACGGACATATTCAAAATAATCCGTGCCTTTTTCGTGGGTTAGAAGCTTTAACGCTTCAATTACCTCCTGCGGAAAATCCTTTGCAAGTTCGTCAAGTGTAACTTCTGTATCCTCCGCTACGTCGTGGAGCAGGGCAACACAGCAGGAAATCTCGTCGTCCATTTGCTCCGCTAAATGATATGGGTGGAATACGTATGGCATACCATTGCAGTCAGTCTGTCCATGATGAGCCGCATACGCTATCTGCATTGCTTTTTGAGTTAGTTTTGTGTATATCATTTTTTGCTCCTTTCAGCATACTATTATTTCTTTGCAACAAAATAAAACCTATGAATATTTCCGCAGACAAAGCCATTTTTTGCAATCTCTTTTTCTACTTCAAGCAGTTTGGCAAAACAACGGTCAACAGAGAAATCTACAAATTCCCACTCAATAATTTTAGCAAACCATACAAGTGCCGCTGTGTCATAAAAAGTTATAGGACGATATGCCTCACCCTGCTCCAATATTGTAAATCCTGCTTTTTCAAAAAGTTCAATCTGCGATTTCAGATTATGCCCTGAAAAAGATTTCTCACAATCAGGCAAAAGCATTTCCACAAGTTCATGGTCATTATCCTCGCCGACTTGTTGAGTTACAAACAGACCGTTCGGCTTTAGTATGCGGTATATCTCGTTTGCGTCATAGCTGCCGTGACGGTTAATAACCACATCAAATCCTGAATCCGCAAATGGCATTTTTGAATAATCACTCATTTCGTGAAAATCAATGCCAAGACTGCCAAGCTTATTTCTGCACAACTCAACATTAGGAGGATAACCCTCCGTTGCACTTGTAAGATGATAGGGATGCTCCAAAGATAGCAGAAACTCTCCTCCGCCTGTGTCTATGTCAAGTATACGATGATTATCACGCATATATCGCTTTATAACAGCTTCATAGTTCCACGGTAGCGAATCTTCGTCGGAGTTAAATTTGCCCTCAATATAACTGAAATCCCAACCTATGATTTTTGCCTTTTCCTCTTCCTGTTTCCATTTGTTTAATAATTCGCTTGTATTCATTTTAAACTACTCCTTTATTAATTTTTTAAATTCATAAAGTGCAGTCTGACAGCTGTTACTCAGTGCATTTGCTGTCTTTATAACTGCACTGAGTAGTTATCTCGTTTTATCACAATTTCAACTCCCTTTTCAAACTGCTTAATCAGCCTTATTTTTCAATATTCTTCCATAAATCTCTCTGCCAGTCAAAAAACAAGCAAGTCCGAATATAGTTGAAATAACCAATACAATATATCTCGATTTGGTTATTCTGCCGCTTTCTGTGTATAAATCATTTTCTTTTCCTAAAAGCTTTATCATATCTCAATTCATTCCTTTTTAATAATCATATTACATCTGTTCCATAATTCGTCTTTATAAGCAAATACGTCAGCGTCTGTGTATCTCTCTGCAAAACCAACACTTTCATAACATTTCTTTGCTCTTGCATTTTCTGTAAATACATTGAGGTGAACGGCATCTGCTTTTGTAATATCAAACGCATATTCAAGTGCAAGCCGAATCATAGCTTTTCCGATTCCCTTTCCACGTTGTGCAGGGTCTACCATTATGAATTTCAACATTCCCTCATTGGTATCTGGATTTAAGGAATAACAGAAAAAGCCTATTATTTCGTTGCTATCATCAACTGCAACATGAGGAATATCTCCGTATTCTTTCCATATCTCTGTCATTATAGCTGTAAAATTCACCTTATTCAAGGGATATTCAAAACGATTAGCACACCAAATAGCGTGTGTTCTCTCATCGGTAATCCAGTTTTTAATTTTATCAAAATCACGATTTAATATAAATGGTCTTATTTTCATAATATTTCTCCATTTCATCTGTTTTCACGGTTAGATACTTTTAATTTTTTTAATTCATCTACAAGAAAATCACGGTTATATTTTTCTCTGTATTCCTTTATCATTATTTTTATTACCTTTTCGGGCTTTTTTTCATCCGCTAAAATTAAAGGGATATTATGTACAGCATCACAAAGCTGTACGAGTTGCTGTTCATTTTCGTAAACACGCAGCATTTCTTCAAATATTGCTGAAAGTATGCTATAATACGAAATATGCTTTATAATGCACAGGTTTGCTGTATAGATATTGTCAACTGTTACCCACAGCATACTATCTCCGCTGTTGTAAAATGGTCTGATAATTTTTCTGATTGTATTATTATCAAGCTCATTTTTTATCGGAGCATTCATATAACTAATAATCTGCTCTGTCGGTATCAGATAATTCTTGAATTTTTTGGGAAAACTTCGAAAATTCACAATATATGCATATACATCATAGAAATCATAATTTGTCAGCAGCATTTATCATTTCCTTTTCCTAAAAGCTTTATCATATTTTAATTCATTCCTCTTTATAAGCAAAAATTCACAATGCCATATAACAGATGACATACAGTAAAACATACAATCGGAAAAACCGCTAAAATATTTCTTCTATCAAGTGCAAAGAAGAAAAACGCAAAGCATGGCGGCAATGTCAATGACAAAATTACAAGTGGGGATGTATTGCCGCAATAGTACAATATCCACCCTGCAAAATAGATAATTATTGATATAATTGCCGCTATAATAAGCGGTGAAAGCTTTAATTTTTTCCTCTCTTGGTTTATCAGCACACACAATATAGCAGCGAATAACACTTGACAAACTGAACCTATCACATCAATAATCGGGGTTATTGATTCTTCCCTTAATATATCATTTGGAGCAGGTACTGCCGACCAAATAAAAGTTGGAATCATCACAATTAAGAATATGACCCCCCCATATATCAAAACCGAATTTGTATTTTCTCAGCATTTTTACCTCTCTGTTGAAACTTCACAAATATCATAAATATATTTAAACTGCATAAGACTTTGTGAATCCTTTTGCTGTCCTTCAAGTTCATCTTTCAGAGTATTATTTTCATCAATAATAAAGTAAATACACCTACAGCCATATTCAGCAGCTTTTGGCATAAAATAATCAGCTACCCACTTTGTATCTTCGGGTATATTCTCAAATCCGTCACGTGTATCAGCGACATAATCGCATTTGTATTGTTTTATAATGTCAAGAGCAAATTCTAAAGGTTTTCTGTAATCCTCCATACAGCAGAATTTCTTCCATTTTACAAATACGATATTATACGTTTCATTATAATTAACATCGCAGTATTCAGATAAATACATTTTATTTCCTCCGTGAATTTCAATATTAAATGCAATAGTCTAATTCAGTAGGCAAATCGTTCCAAAGTTCTGTCCTTGTTTTATTATTTCTCAGCTTTTCCAAAATCTTCACATCAGGAGCAGGATAAATGACTAATCCGTCCTCCTCGCCCTTTTCAGTACGAACAAGATAGGCAAGCTGTTCTTTGTCAATCGAAAACTGTGCATTGATTTTGCCCTTATTTCCTCTTACGTCAAGACGTATCCATTTTTTGTACTCATTGAGATATACGCCGTTTAATCCGTGATACACAAGAACTGGAGATGTTTCATCGCCAAAAGTCAGCTTTTGATAACAAAATCCCGTTGGTATGGATTTGCAACGCAATAAAGCTGCAAGCAAATGAGATTTTGCAAAGCAAATACCATGCCTTGCTCTTAATACCTCAGAAGCGGAACAGGTTATCATATCTTCATTTATGTCCGCCGAGTGAGAAACCTCATCTCTTACAAACTCAAAAGCCGCTTTTATGTATTCCGTTTCGCTGTCAGCCTTTTTGTATAATTCATCTGCAAGCTGTGTAATAGATTCATCGCTGTAATCAATCACATCATCTTCTTTTAAATAGTCAGATAAACTAGTGGTATATGGAAGTATTTTCATGTCTATTCAATCCTTTCTCTTATATTTCATAACAACATTACCCTTAATACTCTCCGCACTTACAAGCTCAAAATCAGAAAGCGTACTGTCCATAAACAGCGACTTATCGTGCTTATAGTTAATCAAATCGTGGTATAGTGACTTTTCACAGAGTGGAAAAATCGATTACTCTATCGCATATCTCTAAAACAGCAGGGCGATGTGTGACGATTAGTACTGTCTTGTCCGTCATTTTCCGTAAGTTTTGAAGCAATTGTCTTTCGGTATATTCATCAAGTGCAGAAGTAGCTTCATCAAGAAGAAGTATCGGACTATCTGAATATATAGCCCTTGCAATTGCTATGCGCTGCAACTGCCCCTCGGAAAGACCAGCACCTCTTTCACCGAGCATAGTATCAATTCCGTTGACAAGCTCCGATACAAACTTATCAGCACAGGCTATCTGTAAGGCGTTTATAATACGCTCATCATTATGCATAGTAGCTCTATCTGCAAAAGCTACTATTTCACGTATAGTTCCTGACATAAGTTGATTACCTTGTGGAACGTAGGCAAATAGCCTGTGCCATTCCGCAGTAATTGTCTTTTCACCATCATTATCTAAAAGATACCGCTCTCCGTTGTCAAGAGGATAGATGTTCATTAAAAGTTTCAGCAGCGTTGATTTTCCACAGCCACTATGCCCCATTAAAGCAACGTACTCACCTTTACTAATTTCAAAACTAATGGGCACCTCTAATAACCCCATAAAAAACAAAAATCAATGGGTACAGAAAAAACAAGAGCCGCTAAATCAGTAAAAATGCTGAAATAGCGGCATATATGTATGGTTATTCGCTGTATTTTTGCCGTATTATCGGCAAAAGG
>JAFXDK010000031.1 GCA_017521805.1 Ruminococcus sp.
AACTGGGCGAACTTATAAAGCAAGAAACTGCCAAGGACAAAAATGCTGTAAAGAATAATACTATTGGTTACTTTGCTATCACGGCTATTACTTGTATTATATGGGTAGTAACTATTCCTCTATACAAGCCTTTTATGCGAATTATACTCGGCTACAGCGAGGTAGATAAGCTGTTTAAGCTTGTAATGGTGCTGTTGGAATTCTATGTTCTGTATGCTTTTCAAAATGTATTTGACGCAACATTTTACGGCAGAGGCAAGACGAAATATATGCTGTTTGAGTCGGTAGTAACAAACAGCATATACTACGGAACATTTTTCATTATGTATCTCTGTGGACTATGGAAACCTACGCTCATTGGTATCGCACTTATGTTTGGCTTCGGAAATGCTTTTGATACGATAGTATCATATTTTGCATATCGTCATTTCCTAAAAAAATTTGATGTATAAGCGAGGTGAGAAGATGATTTATGTTATGTCTGATATACACGGTAATCTGGAACGATTCGAGTCAATTATGCGACAGATAAACCTCAAAGAGGAAGACACGTTGTATATTCTGGGAGATGTTATTGACCATTATCCTTATGGAATTAAGCTGCTGCGGAAAATTATGAAAATGCCTAATGTAAAAATGCTTATTGGAAATCACGAATATATGATGTTACAGGCTATCGGTCATTGCAAAGATGCTGCGGATGAAAAGAAAAACACCTATAAAGACGATGTTGAATTATGGTACTACAACGGCGGCGATGTTACGCATAATTATCTGAAACACATCCGCAAGGAATACCGTGCCGAAATATTTGAATATCTGAAAAATCTTCCGCTGAATTATGATGTGACTGTCAACGATGTGAAATATAAGCTTGTACATGCATCGCCTGTTGATAATTATTATCTTGACCCGCTAAATGAATATGAATACGGCGATGAGGAATATTTTGCAGTATGGGCACGCTGGAAGCCTCATCATCCCATACCTGTGGGCTATAATCTGGTATTCGGTCATACTCCTACAATCTATTTTCACAATAAGGAATTGTGGGAAATCTGGAAAGATGACCGTGCCATTGGTATCGACTGCGGCTGTGGCTATGAACAAGGCCGTTTTGCGTGTCTGCGGCTTGATGATATGAAAGTGTTTTACTCTGAAAAGTAGTTTGAAGAATTATATATCAATCTTTATTTTATCAACCGCTCCAATCGGAGCGGTTGAATATGTAAATGCGGCTATGCAAATAATTACACAGCCGCATGAATAAAGAAAATACAGTAAACATAGCCTTTTTCACAATACGAAATCGGCAATGTATTTACTGCAAGAGCTTTTATATATTAGTACACTCTCCTCTCGATTTGTCTGTTATTGATATACCAAATAAAGATTGCCAAATAAAGAAAAATATGATATAATATAAGTATGGAAAATGAATTAAAAACAAATGCGGTAAAATTAAGTCCAGAAGAACAGTATCAGATTAGAAAGAGTATTGTACGTTTGAGTAAAAAAGGAAAATCAAACGAAGAGATTGCAGAAATACTTGATGTGAGTGAAAGGCACGTCAGGTCAGTCAAAAAACAATACGCCGAAGGAGGTCTGACAGCTATAAAGCCTAAAAAGCGTGGACGCAGCAAAGGGGAAAAAAGAATATTAAAGCCTGAACAGGAAAAGGAAATTCAGACAATAATAGTAGATGAAGATCCAATGCAGTTAAAACTCAAGGGATGTATGTGGACAAGAAATAATATTCGCCAGCTTATAAAAGATAAGTACGGAATAGACATCAAATTATCTACTCTCGGCTATTATTTGCAGCGTTGGGGATTCAGTGTTCAGAGACCTGTAAAGCGTGCATATAAGCAGGATCAGGAGAAGATTGATAAGTGGCTGAACGAAGAGTTTCCTGGCATAACAAAGCGTGCAGAAGCCGAAAATGCTGAGATTTTCTTTGGTGATGAAACAAATATTCAAAACACAGCCAATTATATGAAAGGCTATGCACCAAAGGGGAAAACACCTGTAGTAAGAGTAGAATCACAGAAGTTTAAAGTAAATATGCTGTCAGCAATTTCAAAGCGTGAAAAGCTCAGATTTATGCTTTATAAGGACAATATGAATTCATCAAAGCTTATCGATTTTATGGGTAGGCTTATTCGTGATGTCGAAAAGAAAGTATTTCTGATACTTGATAATTTGCGTGTGCATCATTCAAAAGATGTTCAGAAATGGCTTGAAGAACACAAGGACAGAATTGAAGTTTTTTATCTTCCTCCGTATGCTCCTGAATACAATCCAGACGAACTTGTAAACAGTGATTTGAAACGCTCTGTTGGAAATAAAGCATCTTCACAATCGAAAGAAGAATTGGAGCATAATGTCCGCTCGCATTTGAAATCTTTACAGCTGAATCCTTCTAAAGTCTGTTCTTTCTTTAACGCTCCTTTCACTAAATATGCTGCTTAATTTTGGCAAGGTTTAATTGGGGGAGCAATATCCTTAACGGAGAAATGAGAGTGGTATGTAGCCCGAAAGGTATTACGCCTTTCGGGTTTTCTTTATATGCCGGGAGCAGTGCCATTTCACTCGCTTCATCTGCAACTGCATCCGCCCTCTGACCGCTGCCTGCCTGAAACGTATAGTGAATCACAATCCTGTTTCCACAGGTTCTGGAGTACTTCTCCGCTTTCTCATAAACCTCAATCCTGCGAATGAACACTCGCAGCAGTTCGGGAGTCAGCTCGGGCATCTCAATATAGGTTTTCGCCTTAGCGATAAACTCCTTCACATACATCTCACGCAAGTCCATCTCGTCAATCTTCTATGTGATGCATTGCAGTTCCTGCCGCAGCTCTGCCTGTTCCAGCTCGTATCCGCTCGCCATTGTATCATAGCGTTCCGAGGTGATTCGTCCCGTCACTCTATCCTCATACAGACAGCGTATGATGTTGTCAAGCTGACTGATTCTCGCAGTAATCTGCGTTTTCTGCCGTTCGGCCATGGCATAGAACCTCTGTGCCTCCGCTTCGCCGTTTGCCGTTGCCATCGCATAGAACTCCTCGGTGTTCTCCCTTGCATATGCGGTCATCTGTCGGAGCGAGGTCAGCACAATCTCGTTCAGCACGGATTCTCGGATATAATGTGAGGTACAATGACTGTTGTCCTTCGTCTGGTATCCTCCTGTTCGTGTTGCCGTTTCGCACTCGCTTTCAGCGTGCCGACAAAGGAAACCTTGAGTTTTAGTTTGCTTTGTGTCGGCACAATCGGGTGCGGCGGATCGTCGCCCAAACCGAATAGGATACACCAACAGTATAAGCCTATTCGGTCGGGAAGCCCAGAAAGTTTTCTGTTAACTTTTCGATTCCTGAATCAGATATTTCAGCTTGTCCGCCGCAGTTTCCGGCGGATTTTCTGTATCTGCCAGCGGCAGGACGGACACGACCTCATAGTTCTTTCCGTCGATGTGCATTTTCTTTTCCATATACAGATTCCTGCGTCTGTATGCTGTGGTGTTGATTTCAATTTCCTTTTCCATGGCATCATCTCCTTTACATGTGCATCCCCAGCACTTCCTTGCGTCTGATTTCCTCTGTGAGAATCTTGCTGTCACTGTGACGGTCAATATCCTCATCTTCTTGTGGCTCATCAATTATCGCAGCCACATCTGCAATGCCAGCAATAAGATCAAGAGTATGCGGTCGGATTCCATGAATTCGTACAATTCGTCCGAAACTTCTACAACCTCATTCTGGACAGTTATCAGCTTGCTCATATGCACCTCTTTCCGCTGTGGAAAGGTACATATTCCCGACACAGCCAAAGCTGTGAACGCTCACGAATCCGACCTCAGTCGGCGTATGGTTGCCTAAGCGGATACCGTGATCACCTGAGGTTCATGCCAAAAACATGTCCCTCACCGGTCAGCTGATTTTGTTGTACTTTAATTATAGTACATATGTTCTGCTTTGTTAAGAGAAATATATTTCAATTATTGCATGTTGTATCAAAGCCTATAAAAAAGCTCTATCATAATCTTAAGGGCATCTCTAAAAACTCGTTTGATTAAAGAAAAAACAGATAGGTGCGGCAGCTGCAAGGAAACCTTCCGCAGGCGTGCTGACGCACTCCAAGGGAGGTTGACGAAGCAGATGACGTGCATAGCTGTTTTTCTCAAAAGGGTTTTTTAGAGATGCCCTTAATACAATCTTAATGCTATAAACACTTTTTTTATACCTTTTTAATCCCACGCATGATATAATGAAGATAGAAATTACAAATTAAGGTGGAACGATATGAAAGCAATTTTAAAAAGACTGTCTTCATTTCAGCTCATTCTGCTGGGCTTTGCAGCGGTAATATTAACAGGTGCATTGCTTCTTATGCTTCCGATTTCAACGGCAAGCGGAGAATCCGCTGCGTTTTCGGATGCCCTCTTCACTTCGGTCTCTGCTGTTTGTGTAACAGGGCTGATCACGCAGGATACCGCTACATATTGGTCGCAGTTCGGACAAACAATAATCCTTCTGCTGATTCAGGTTGGTGGACTTGGGGTTGTGACAGCAGCTTCCGCAATTGCACTGATCGCCAAACGAAGAATCAATCTTCGTCAGAGAAGCACCATGCAGGAAGCCACTTCCGCACAGCAGGTCGGTGGTGTTGTAAAGTTCACGAGCTTTATTTTCAAAACAACATTTCTGATTGAACTGATTGGTGTGATTTTATTAATGCCGGTCTTTTGCAAAGATTTTGGATTTTTGAAAGGACTGTGGTATTCTTTGTTTCATTCCATTTCGGCTTTCTGTAATGCCGGATTTGATCTTCTCGGCGTCAGGACACAGTTTTCATCACTGACAACCTATGCAGCCAATCCGCTGCTGAATATTGTTGTCATGTTCCTGATCATCAGCGGTGGTCTTGGTTTTGCAACATGGGAAGATATCCGTACCCATCGTCATTACATCAAAAAGTATCGTATGCAAAGCAAAGTTATTCTTGTGACAACGGGAATTTTGTTATTCGTTCCTATGCTGTATTTTTATTTCTGTGAATTTTCTGGCTGGGAAATGTCATTGCCGGAAAAACTGCTTGCCTCTGCGTTTCAAGCTGTCACACCACGAACAGCGGGATTCAATACAGTCAATTTCAGTGATATGTACCAGAGCAGTCTGTGCGTCATCATCATCCTGATGCTCATCGGTGGTTCTTCAGGTTCTACTGCCGGTGGTATGAAAACCAATACGCTGGCGGTACTTGTTTCATCTGCTGTTTCAGTATTCAAACGGCGGGAGGATACCAATTTCTTCGGAAGACGCATTGAATCTGACACCCTGCACAGAGCCGCTGCGATCCTGATGCTCTACCTTTCGCTGTTTCTGACGAGCGGTATTGCCATCAGCCGGATTGAAAATCTTCCGCTGACCGACTGTATGTTTGAAGCAGCGTCTGCAATTGGCACAGTTGGTTTGACAACAGGAATCACGCCGCAGCTCAGTATTGCATCAAAAATCATTCTGATGCTGCTGATGTTTTTTGGAAGAGTCGGAGGGCTGACTTTTATCTATGCAGCCTATATGCATCCGAAAAAGAGTTTTTCAAAACTGCCGCTTGATAAAATCAGCGTCGGTTAACCGAAAGGAGTATCTGAGATGAAATCAGTATTATTAATTGGATTGGGAAGATTCGGACGACACATCGCCTATAAGCTTAATGAGATGAATCATGAGGTCATGGCGGTGGACAAAAATGAGGAACGTGTTTCTGCTGTCATTGATTATGTTACAAGTGCACAGATCGGCGATTGTACAAAGCGAGAGTTTCTGCAATCCATCGGCGTGAGAAATTTCGACATCTGCATTGTTGCGATCGGAGACAATTTTCAAAACTCACTGGAAACAACATCATTGCTGGAAGAACTTGGAGCACAGAAAGTTGTTGCAAGAGCAGCCAGGGATGTACATGCAAAATTCTTATTAAGAAACGGTGCAGATGAGGTGGTTTATCCCGAAAAACAGCTTGCCTCATGGACGGCTATTCGTTATACTTCAGACCATATTCTTGACTACATTGAACTTGATGGAGATTTTGCTATTTTCGAAGTAACTATACCAAAAACATGGATAGGAAAAACCGTTGGTAAGATTGATATACGCAAACGATATAATATCAATATTATGGCATTAAAGAGAAACGGTAAGCTCTATCCTGATATTTCCCCCGATACAATTCTGGACGAAACTAATACCATGCTTGTACTCGGAGAATACTCCAATATTCAGAAATGCTTTCACATCTGAATTACTATTCAATCGGAAAGAGTGTGAAAATTGATGAAAGATTTACTTTTATGCCTGACTCTTCTTGCAGCAGCAGTTCTTGGTTATTTTGGCGTTGGAAAAATTGATGAATTAATTAAAGAAATTCGAAGAGCTAGACATAATCCCGAAATCCCCTTGAAAAAACGCAAAAAATAGTATATAATATAGATTGTAAAATGATTGATGAATCACATAAGGAGGCTCTATGCATAACATATCGGGACTTCTGAAAACTGCGTTCGTTGTTGTACTTACAACAGCTGTAGGATTTGTCTTTGCTTATCTTGGTATTCACGAAGCCAATATCATTACACTTTATATTCTAAGTGTTCTGGTCATCGCAGTATGGACCTCAAGCAGACTGTATAGCATTGCCTCTTCCATTGTCAACGTTTTTCTGTTTAATTTCTTCTTTACAGCTCCAAAATATACGTTCCGAATTCAGGATTCGACCTATCTTATCACCTTTCTCGTAATGTTCATCGCTGCTTTTATTACGGGCAGTCTTGCTCTGAAAATCCAGAATTCTGCCAGACAGTCTGCGCAGACTGCATCGAGGACGGAGCTTTTGTTTGAAACAAACAAGCTCTTGCAAAAAGCCGCAACAGAACAGGATGCGGCAGAAACTGCCTCCCGACAGCTTGCAAAACTTCTGGAACGTAATGTCTTGTTTGTATTATTGGGGAACAATATATTTTCTGACTCGTTTATGATTTCACCAAATGGTCAGAAAAACAGTTGCATTATATTGGAAGATTCAGAAAAATCAGCAGTAGATTATGCTTTACGAAATCGCTGCAAAGCCGGTGCAGGAACAACACATTTCTCACAGGCGAAATATCAGTATCTTACAGTTAATGTCAATGAAAATGTTTATGGAATTGTCGG
>JAFXDK010000032.1 GCA_017521805.1 Ruminococcus sp.
ACGATACATTGCAGAAGGTTTTGACAGCGATGAAGAATTGACTATATTTGATTTACTTAGCCGAGATTCCGAACTTTCAAAGGAAGAGATCAAGCAAGTGAAGAAGCTGGCACAGACTATGCTTGTGAAAATTAAGGCGAGAATTCATGAATTGGATCACTGGCGTGATAAAGAAGAAACACAGTCAATTATCAGTGTTTTGATTCGTGATCTTCTCTGGGCGGATCTGCCTGATAGTTATGATGATAAGGCTGTTGCAGATTACCGTCAACAAATTTTTGAGTATATTTATCAGACTTATCCGGCAGCGTAATGGAGGTGTTTTATGGATAGGTACTTGTTTTATATGTATCTTGAATATTTAAAAGAAAATAAGTTGACATCCTGGCCTAAATTGTTAAAGCATCCTAAAGTAGTAATTCTTCTTATGATTGCTATTGTTGCATCTGGAATTCTTTCAGTTGCTATTTTTTTTGTTGATATAAGTCGATATTTGTCGCTTGCGGCGGTAGGAACAGAATTTTTGTTTTGTGTATTTTTATACATATATACAGAGAACTACATGATAACTTATAGTAAAAAACGTATTAATGAGTATAAAGATTATTGTAAAAAAATAAAGAATTGGCTTAATAGTTGCAATATTAAAAACGAAGAAAAAATAAACATTCTGCTTGAGCGTGTTAATGTAAGTATGAAGGAACTGGAAATTATAGATCAAAAAAGTCAGGAAAGAACTGAAAAATGGTTGCAAACTTTGATTGTTCCAATTGTATTGGCGATTATAACAACTATTTTAAGCAGTAATTCTGGTGCGAAGGAAATGATTTCTGGTATATTAACTGTTATAATTCTATTCATTTCTATTTACAGTATTTATGTAGCTGTTAGTAAATTAGCAAGCTTTCCAAATAAAAGAATGTATCAACAATTAAAATGTTTTGCAAGTGATTTACAGGGTGTTTTGGATACACAGTTTTCTAATAGCGTATTCAAATAACAATAATCAAGTGTAATGAAAAATAAACTGTGTAAATGGAATTAACCCAATAAAAATAAACCATAATATAAGTACAGACAAACAGGACAAAGCTGATTATCGACCTGACATAATATGAACAACCTTGTTTTCCAGCTTACGACAGTTATAATTACATTCGAACATAGGTCTTGGATTCACGACATACTCAAATCCGAGATAGCGGTTCAGATGCTGTGGCGGAAAAATCACAGGAAACTCTCTGCATTTCCCGTTGTTATCATTATTTCTGTTCATAGGCTGATACCTCCTATATCTATAATATACAGCAAAACAGTAAACGGAGCCATCGGCTCCGTTCTATTATTATATGCATCTGCACTCTTTCGGTACTTTATCCTCTCGCAGTCCCTTAAACAAATGTTGTCGCAAACCGTTGCTTCACGTTTTCATCATGTATATATGCCTGCTACTGTAGATGCGTGAAAAGGCTGCGGATTCGCAGCCTTTTCACCTATTCAGCAATATATTCATTCACTGGCGGCAAGCACATATGCCCTCTGCACACATAGTAGGTTGTCTTTTTATTCAGCAATGGATATTTTTCACTCTCGTTCACTACTGAAATATTCGCAAGTAATGGTAGTTTCGTGCGGATTTCAGATAAATCATTTTTATTTTTAAAAACAATCGTCACATGCTCAGGGGGATTTTCATACAAGAGCTTTGCCAGCAGAAACAGGCTGTGACCAGCCGGGTAATCTGCTGCCTGTTCAGACAGAAAAGCGATTTGCTTTTCCGCAAGCCCTCTGTACTTATCATCTTCCGTCAGCTGATACAGCCGCACGAAATTGTATGCCATTACGGAATTACCGCTTGGAATTGCCCCATCATAAACTTCCTTCGGGTTCATAAACAGCTCGGAATTATCGGATTGACAAAGGAAGAAACCGCCGTTTTCAGCTGTAAAGCGTTTCACAGCTTCACTGCAAAACAGTTCTGCTTTATTGAGATAATCTCTGTCCAACGTAGAATTATAAAGCTCTATCAATGCAGAAACATAGTACGCATAATCGTCAAGAAACGCCTTGTCAGAGCGTTTGCCGTCACGGAAACTTGTGTAGAGCTGCATGCTATCGCACAGATTCTGTTCAAGAAATTGCTGTGCATTTCTCGCAGTTTTCAGATATTTTTCATTCTTTGAAATTCGATACAGCGTAGACATTGCTGCAATCATCATAGAATTCCATGACAGCAAAATTTTGTCATCCAGATGCAGGTTTGTTCTATTTTTTCGGTATTCATACAGTTTTTGAAATTCTTCCGAAAAATCCGTATCAATATCATTGCTTTTCAGCAGATTCGGGATATTCACGCCCTCAAAATTGCCATTTGCTGTGATGTCAAAAACCTCTGCAAAACGCTGTCCCGATTCACCTAATACATTTAGAATTTCGTCAAGTGTAAAGGTATAGAATTTTCCCTCTACACCGTCGCTATCTGCATCCTGCGCGCTGTAAAATCCTCCGTCGGTCGAAGTCATCTCACGAATTATATAATTCGCTGTTTTTTCGGCAGTTTCAAGATATATAGGTGTTTTCGTCATACTGTAAACCGAACTGTACGCCATAATCAGCAAAGCATTGTCATAGAGCATTTTCTCAAAATGGGGTGCAAGGAAATACTTGTCTGTAGAATATCTCGAAAAGCCGCCTCCTATATGATCGAATATACCGCCTTTTCTCATCTGAATAAGAGTTTTCTCTACCATTTTCATCGAAAGAGTATCATTGCTTATTTTAGAATACATCATCAGAAAAAGCAGATTGTGCGGCGTGGGGAATTTCGGTTCACGTCCGAAACCGCCATATATGCTGTCGTAGATATATTTAAAATGCTTTACTGCATCTTCTACTATATATTCAGAAGTGTTATTCTTCCCATTCAAATTACTATTTTTCAGATGAGCTATTATTTCATCTGCTGATTTGAGCAATTTATCTTGATTTTTCTCCCATTGTTCCGCAATTGTCATAAGCAAATCAGAAAATCCGGGCATTCCATAGCGTGAACGGACAGGAAAATATGTCCCTGCAAAAAACGGTTTTTTATCCCATGTCATAAAAATACTTGTAGGCCAACCACCGCTGCCCGTGAACGCCTGACATACCGCCATATATACGCTGTCAATGTCCGGACGTTCCTCACGGTCAACCTTGATAGACACAAAGTATTTATTGAGGATTTCAGCCGTTTTCTCGTCCTCAAAGCTTTCATGTGCCATTACATGACACCAATGACAAGTGCTGTAGCCGATACTCAAAAAAATTGGCTTATTTCCCTTTTTTGCTGTTTCAAATGCTTCGTCACTCCACATATACCAGTTTACAGGATTTTCTGCGTGCTGAAGCAGATATGGACTTGTTGAATACTTTAATTGGTTACTCATAAATATCTCCTTATAAAATGCCGCCTGATTCTGCGTCAGACGGCAATTTTTTATAAATCCTGTAAATCAGCAGCAGTCAGATCGTTTTCAACGTTATCTCTTGCAAGATCGTTGTCAATAATCGAATATGCTCTTGAAATCTGTTTTTCTTTAGTGAATGGATTAGTATGATACACTTTCTGTGACGGTGGAACTGTTCCAGCAATAATCGGATTAGCATGTACTTTCCCGTGCTTTGCTTTTCCTTGTATTTCAGGTACTGCTGCTACTGAATTCCTTGGCTGAATGTGTGTTTTCTCTGGACGCTTCATTCCCTGTTTTGCCATATTCATCACCTCATGAATAGTATGTGAGGCTTTCTTTAATTTATGTATGTTTCACTAAAAAGAACGTGTCGTATATGAATGTAAACAATTCTACCATATTACACAGTATTTTTGATATAATCTTTCAGTAATGAAAAAGAGCCTTCGTGATTGAAAGCTCTTTGTATGGTATTCAGTTGTTTTTCAAAAGTTCCTGTTTCATAAGACAAAGATCAAACACATCAAGTCTGTTGTCATTGCAGAAATTTCCTGCTCTCCAATTGACAAGCTTTGTATCAGGAACAGCAAGCAGCCATTTCTGGAGTAATACCACATCGGCAATATTAAATGTACCGTCTGCATTGACATCGCCATTTGGTGTTTCCGTCATCAGCTGCAATCTGTTTGTAGACAGTGTGTTCTTGTTGTCGAAATTAATTGTTGGATTTTTGCCTGTGACAAGCGGATTGTCGCTGTCGTACATGGCAAGGCAGATGATCGTATCATCGGGAAGTGTACCTTCATACTCAAAGAGGAATGTCTTTTCTTCTTCATCGTGGAAGGAGCCTTCTTCGATTTTGATCGGCTCGCCGAAGGATGCAAGCTTATTGCCGTCCTTGTCGGTAATTTCCGCACACAAGTCAATATTGAAAAATGCGGGGGCAAGTCCTGTATTTTTGATTGTGACAACGAGCTTGTTGTCATTTCGTTTTGCCGATGTGACGGTGAAATTGTAGCCAAGACGGTTGCACATTTCGTCAATCACTTCTTTTTGCTCTTTGTAGAATTTGTAGCTGCAATTGCTGTCCTGATCAAGTGCATAGATCGACATATGGGATATTTCAATGGTCTCACGGAAACGCTCAGGCGTCCAGTTCACATAAGAATACTCATTTTCTCTGACCGTCTCCTTCATCCATGTATAGGTCTGATAGTTTTCGCCAAGTACCGGCAGATTGGCTTTGTAGGCAGGTCTGAGACTCCACTCGGCATTGGGAATGGAAATCAGTCCGTCATCACGCTTTGCGATTCCGATCGAGAGTGCATATTGATAGATCTCTCCACGGGCGTTGGAGGGCAGTGCAATGGTTGTTTCATCGAAAGCCTCTGCATAGAAATCCAGCATATCCTTCTGAATTTCAAGAGAGGGCATGAATTTCTCATTCCCCACCGCAAAGGAGTTATGCCATTCTCCATAATCGCCGAAAGGTCTGATGTCTATAAATTCTACTCTCGGATCACCGTCGTATTTTTCAGCCAGTGCCTTGGTAAAAGCCTTATGTGCCTGAAGGTATACAGGATCATCCCACTTGGGGAATACTGTTTGAACCGATGGATCATCCCGAAGCGGTGCCGTGTTCTTTTCAGCGCCCTTATCGTAAATCCAATGCGGAACATAGTCCTCGGACAGATAGGAAGAATACGGCATGATGCGGATGCCATATGTCAGACCGTGTTTCTCGCATGCTTCCAGCATACGGTCGATTTCGTCCCAATTATACACGCCCTCATCAGGATTGAGGTCGCACCATTTCGGCGAGCCACTGACAATCGTGACAACATCCCATGCTTGGTTATCGGCGGAACCGTCGATTCCATACGCAAAGCCATTGGAGGAATGAATCATATCGGGAGTATAGGCTGTCATTACAAAGCCCTTGTGCGGATTGGAAACAGCCTTTCCCGAAGCTTCTGACTGATAATAGATTGTGGAAGCATTATCAAAATCCTTGTAAGGATCCTCTGTGATGTCTCCCTGTTCTTTCGGTGGGAAAAGCAGTCCGCTTACCATTTTCGCCATTTTGTCAGCACCATCTGCATTCAGATGCAGGGAATCGTCAGTATAGTATTCTTCCATCTCAAAATACTTGTTTTCCAGAGAAAGCTCCAGCCATGGAGTAAACAGATCCATCACAGCATCCTGTTCAGTTTCTGCGATCTCATCAATTGCATCATTGAACCATCTGCTCTTTGGAAGCGGATATTTGGCAGTGTCGTTGATCTGCCCATGCTGCTTGACAAGATAAACCGTCATGCCTTTTGCTTTGGCACGCTGAACCATATCTGTCATATTCGCAATATAGCTGGTCGAATCGGGTGTAATAGGATTCGCACTATACGCTTTCGTATAATCATTTATGCCAACGGAAAGCAGCAAGATATCGCCGTTTTTGCCGTAATGCTCGATAGTACCGAACAATGCCTTATTCAGATCGGAGGAGGTAATGCCGCTTGCGGATATATTACGAACATCATACTTGTTCATATCCACATAATCGGGCAGATATTGTCCCCAGCCATGCACTTCATCATCTTCCACATTGTAGCGGCTTGCCGCAGTCGAATCACCGCCTACCCAGATTGTCGGTTTCGTTGTCGTTCCTGTGGAAATCTGCTCGATTTCAATCGTGCTGAGAGAAAATTCCGTTCCCACGCCCGAACCTGCGTAAATATTCAGCTGACCGTCCGTTACAGGAATTGTAAATGTATCAGTCGCATTACTGCCTGTCAGAAAGAAAAGCTGCGGAAATCTTTCAGCGGTGATTGTCGTTGACTTCACATCACCTGTTGTGACGGTGATTTTATATACACCA
>JAFXDK010000004.1 GCA_017521805.1 Ruminococcus sp.
TTACCGTAGAGGGGAATGACTTTCTCCACCTCAATCTGCGTCGGCTCGTAGCTGTAAGCCTTGTGATTCAGTGGAGCATTGAATGTGATTTTTTTCATTGGCATCGCCGTCCTTTCTTTTTAATAGTATCGGGGGAACAAAAAATGCCGAACCAATCGAGAGTAGTGACTCCCAATCAATTCGGCATAACGAACAAGAAACCGTCGGAAACTTTGTGAAAGTTTTTTGCAATAAAAAAGAGCAGACTTCGGAATTTTTCTTCCAAATCTGCTCTGGGTTCTCTTGAAAATGAAAAAAAGCCCGTTCAAGTCCCAAAAACACTCGAAAAAGGCCTTAGGTGATCCACGGTTTTGCGAATGAAATTTTAGTGTCCATATACGCAAAAAAGTCCGAAAAATCGGACTTTTTTGGCATGTGATCTTTTTCGTCACATATAGATGGTGCGGATAACAGGAGTTGAACCTGCACCGAGTTGCCCCGACTGGCACCTGAAGCCAGCGCGTCTGCCTATTCCGCCATATCCGCTTATAAATATTAAATTGTTGCAGCCGCGCTTCCGCGTGACTCTTGCGGTACCCGAAATTATTTGCTCGCAGTCGCTCGCATAATTTCGACCGCTGCGCCTTTACTCACTTCGCTTCATCTGCCACCGGCAGCGCTCAGCCGTAAAGCTACCTATTCCGCCATATCCACATATTGCTTTAATATTATACCATATTTTCAGCAATTTGTCAATAGGTATGCATATATTTATCTTTTTTAACCAATCATGTAAACAAAACAGGCGGCAGATGCCGCCCGTCGTGCTGATATTATCAGTCTTTCTTTTCGTCTTCAACTGCTTCAGCAGCTTCCTCAAAATCCTCGATAGTGAGATCGTCAACATCGAATTCGAGAAGCTCATCGCAGTTAGGGCAATTGATAGAGCCTTCCTCAATCATACCCTCGTCAATAAGAATTGTATCTCCGCAAGAGGGACAAGTAATCTCATAAAGCTCGTCATCCTCGTCGAAATCGTAATCCTCATCGTCGTCATCGTCAAAGCAGTCTTCGCAATCATCGAAATCATAGTCCTCATCATCCTCGTCGTAGATATCATCCTCTACCTGACCGAGATCCTGATCAAGAATATCGCAAAGTTCTGTCAGCTCGTCCACCTGAGCCTGAAGATCCTCCACATAAGCAACCAACTCATTCATAACATCAGACATCTGAATAAGTGCCTTGCCCTCCTTAGTGGAATTGTCGATCTCAAGACCGTCAAGCAGTCCTTGTAAATAAGACATTTTCTCAGTAAGCTTCATAACAAGCTCCCCCTTTCGTTATATCAGAATTATTATCGGCACAAAGATTTATAATATACTCCTGTGCAGACTGTCAATTATGCTCTGGACATATACTCGCCTGTACGAGTATCAACCTGAATCTTTTCGCCCTCGTCGATAAAGAGAGGAACCTTAATCTCAGCGCCTGTCTCAAGAGTAGCGGGCTTTGTAGCGTTTGTAGCTGTATCGCCCTTGAATCCGGGATCTGTCTGTGTTACAACAAGCTCAACAAAGTTGGGTGGCTCAACACCGAAAACATTGCCCTTGTATGAAAGAATCTTACAAATCATTTCTTCCTTAACGAACTTGAAGTTATCGCCAAGTACAGAAGCGCTGATAGGAAGCTGCTCATATGTCTCCATATCCATGAAGTAGTAGAGATCACCGTCGCTGTAGCTGTACTGCATATCCTTTCTCTCAACGAAAGCTGTAGGGAACTTAGCTGTAGGGTTGAAAGAAGTTTCAACAACTGAACCTGTGATAACGTTCTTGTACTTTGTACGTACAAAAGCCGCACCCTTACCGGGCTTTACGTGCTGGAACTCAACAACCTGAACAACCTGTCCGTCAAGCTCAAAAGTTACGCCATTTCTGAAATCGCCTGCTGAAATCATAAAAATAAACCTCCGAAAATTAATTGATAATAAATGATTCCTAAATATTCGTTAAAGACGGCAAACAAACCGTCAACCGCAAATCATTAATATGTATTATTATACCATATTTCCATATATTTTGCAATACCTTACGCAAATTATTATAAAGATATTATATTTTTTGCACTTTTTGTCAGATTTATACAGCCATTTTCGGTCAAAATGACAAAATCCTCAATTCGCACACCGAATTTTCCTGCTATGTATATACCTGGTTCAATGGTTATAACTGTACCTTTCTCCAGATTTTTTTCATATCTGGGAGCAGCATTGGGCATTTCGTGGATATCAAGTCCCACACCGTGACCGAGAGAATGTCCGAAATATTCGCCATAACCTGCATCGCATATATGCCGCCTTGCCACAGCATCAAGCTCCGAGCCTGTAATCCCTGCTTTTGCCGCGTCAATAGCCGCCTTCTGTGCTTCAAGAACGATATTGTATATCTCAACCATTTTCTCGTCAGGTTCACCCACGCATACAGTTCTTGTCATATCGCTGTGATAGCCGTTATAAACCGCACCGAAATCCATAAGGACAAATTCGCCTTTCTGTACCTTTTTATCTGAGGGTACACCATGAGGCATTGATGTATTCTCACCTGCAAGAGCTATTGTATCAAAGGATATTCCCTCTGCACCCTTTTCAAGCATAAGACGGTCAAGTTCAAGAGCAATTTCACGCTCTGTAACGCCCTCTTTTATGAATCCGAGGATATTTTCAAAAGCCGATTCTGCAATTTCCTGCGCCTTACGAATATATCCAAGTTCCTCCTCGTCCTTTATCATGCGAAGT
The DNA here is from genome assembly GCA_017521805.1 of Ruminococcus sp. Lineage (GTDB taxonomy): Bacteria > Bacillota > Clostridia > Oscillospirales > Ruminococcaceae > Ruminococcus. The sequence goes on from JAFXDK010000004.1 coordinate 2,777, forward strand.
TTGTTTATGGCGTTGCTGAGAACATCTGTTTCGATTATCTCAACACATTTCAGATGCTTTTTCATCGCATTAAGACGGCTTACAGTAACATCCTGTGACTCAATAGCCATATTACGCACGCCATGCTGTCGAAGCAGTGCGGAAATCTCCTTATAGAGCTCTTTGGATTCAATAACCTCCGCTGTTTTTACTGTCTCGCGGGCTTTTTCGATATAACGGAAATCAATGAGCAAGTAAGCTTTATTTCTGAACGCAAGAACTGTGCCTGCTGAGGATTTCATACCTGTGAAGTATCTCCTGTTTACATCTGATGTAACGAGAACACTTTCCACATTGTCGGGCAGTATCCCGAAAAGCTTTTCAAATCTTTCCATATCAAAGCTCCGCCATAGCCTGAACAGCAAGATAGTAACTCATGAAGCCGAGTCCGCAGATGCTTCCCTTGCAAACAGGTGCAATAACGGAATTTGCACGAAATTCCTCTCTTGCGTCGATATTGCTTATATGCACCTCAATAACAGGAATTTTTATAGCTGATATAGCGTCGCGGATTGCATAGCTGTAATGAGTATAAGCACCTGCGTTTATAACTACACCATCAAACTCTGTACGTGCGGCATGGAGCTTATCGATTATAGCGCCCTCGTGGTTGGATTGATATGTCTCACATTCCAGTCCCAGAGCCTTTGCACGCTCCACAATATTTGTATTAAGTTCGTCAATACCCGCACTGCCGTACACTCCCGGCTCACGCTCACCCAGCAGATTAAGGTTCGGACCGTGTATAACCAATATTTTTCTCATAATGTACTCCTTATAAATGAAAAAGCGGACGAAAAACGCCCGCTTAAATTTCATATGCTGTAAGATTAATACTTACGCTTACGAGCTGCCTCAGACTTCTTCTTACGCTTTACAGAAGGCTTCTCATAATGCTCTCTCTTACGTACTTCAGCGATAACGCCGTCCTTAGCACATGATCTCTTAAATCTCTTAAGAGCTGTGTCCAGAGACTCGTTCTTGCCAACGCGAACTTCTGCCATTTACCATTTCCCTCCCTTGTTCAGAGGTTGCCCACAGGAAACCCCGGGCTATATGCTAATCACCCTTGCGAGTGTCAGTCAACAATACCTCATTCAATTACGAATATATATTATTTTACCACATATTCCCCTATATGTCAAGCATTTTTCGGGGATTTATAAAATTCGTTATTTTGCCACAATATTAACAAGCTTATTTGGTACATATATCTGTTTTACGATATTTTTACCCTCAACAGCAGCCTTTACTGCCTCATCCTCCATAGCCATAGCGATTACGGAATCCTTGTCTTCGTCAACAGCGATATTAAGCTTAGCCTTTACCTTGCCGTTAATCTGTACAACGATTTCAATTGTATCATCCTTGCAGAGTTCCTCATCGTAAACAGGCCAGCTTTCAAAAGCAATGGTATCATCGTGACCAAGAATGCTCCAGATTTCCTCGCCAAGATGTGGTGTGATGCAGGAAAGCATTTTTATAATACCCTCAGCATACTCCTTAGGACATTTGCCGTATTTGTAAACCTCGTTTACAAATATCATCATCTGGCTGATAGCTGTATTGAACGCCAGCTTTTCATAATCATCTGTAACTTTCTTTACTGTCTTGTGGTAAACCTTTGTGAGAGTTCCGTCATTGTCATCAGTAAGATTTTCAGCCTCAGTAAAGAAATTCCATACTCTGTTGATGAACTTTCTTGCGCCCTCTACGCCCTTTGGATTCCATGGCTTGCTCACTTCAAGAGGTCCCATGAACATTTCATAAAGGCGAAGTGTATCAGCACCAAAATCTCTTACTATATCAGAGGGATTTACAACGAATTCGGGGAAACGCTTACCCATTTTTATACCGTTCTCACCAAGAATCATACCCTGATGTACAAGCTTCTTGAAAGGCTCCTTTGTAGGTGCAAGGCCCTTATCGTAAAGGTATCTGTTCCAGATACGTGAATAGATAAGATGTCCTACAGCGTGCTCGGGACCGCCTATGTAGAGATCTACAGGCATCCAGTGCTTCAGGAGCTCCTGATTTGCAAATTCCTTGTCGTTATTGGGGTCAATATATCTGAAATAGTACCAGCTTGAACCAGCACTTCCGGGCATTGTTGATGTTTCACGTGTGCCCTTTATTCCGTCTTTGTCGTACTGTTTCCACTCGACAGCATTTTCAAGGGGAGCTTTTCCGTTTTTGCCCTTGTAATCGTCAAGTTCAGGAAGAATAAGCGGCAGTTCGCTATCGTCAAGAGAATGAATTTTTCCGTCCTCAGTGTGAACTACGGGAACAGGCTCGCCCCAGTAACGCTGACGTGCAAAAATCCACTCACGGAAGTGATAATTGACAGTACGCTTTGCTCTGCCCATTTCTTCAAGCTTCTTTGTGATAGCTTCCTTTGCTTCCTCAACAGTAAGGCCTGTGAACTCCTCGGAATTGATAAGCTTATAGCCCTTTCCGAGATATCCCTGTTTTTCAAAGGCTGCCTCTGATACATCAACGTGACCGAGCTTATCATCGCCGTCGATTACCTGTATCATGTCGATGTTGTGTGCAATTGCGTATTCAAAATCTCTCTGGTCATGGCTTGGTACTGCCATAACAGCGCCGGTACCGTAGCTTGCAAGTACAAAATCACCGATGAACATTCTGACTTCTTTTCCGTTTACAGGATTTATACAAGTAACGCCTTTAAGCTCACATCCGGATTTTGTCTTGTTGAGCTCAGTACGGTCCATATCGTTTTTCTTTCTTGTTTCCTCGATATATGCCTTAACCTCGTCGATATTCTCAACTCTGTCAAGGAGACTTTCGGTAACAGCACCGTCGGGAGCAAGAACCATAAATGTTATACCATAGATAGTTTCTATACATGTAGTGAATATGGAGAATTTCCCTCCGCCTACTATATCAAACTCAACCTCAACACCTGTTGATTTGCCAATCCAGTTACGCTGAATTGCCTTTGTTGATTCAGGCCAGTCAATTTCGTCAAGTCCTTCAAGAAGCTTTTCCGCAAATGCAGGCTGGTCAATTACCCACTGCTTCATATTCTTACGTACAACGGGGTAGCCGCCTCTTTCCGACTTTCCGTCAATAACCTCGTCATTTGAAAGTACTGTTCCCAACTCCTCGCACCAGTTTACAGGCATATCAATATACTTTGCATATCCGTCCTCGTAAAGCTGCTTGAATATCCACTGTGTCCACTTGTAGAACTCAGGATCGGATGTTGCAATCATTTTTGACCAGTCATAATCAAAACCAAGCTCTTTGAGCTGTGCCGAAAAGGTCTTGATGTTCTCCTGTGTAAAACCATTTGGGTGATTTCCTGTTGTTACGGCATACTGCTCCGCAGGAAGTCCGAATGAATCATAGCCCATAGGATGAAGTACGTTATATCCCTGCATACGCTTCATACGCGATACAATATCCGTTGCGGTATATCCCTCGGGATGACCTGCGTGGAGACCTACTCCTGAGGGATAGGGAAACATATCAAGGGCATAGAACTTAGGCTTGCTGAAATCCCATACATCTGTTTTGAAAGTTTCATTTTTCTCCCAGTACTCCTGCCATTTCTTTTCTACTGATTTAAAATCATACTTTGCCATTTTTATCAATCCTTACACTAATTATTTTTTAATCATATCAGATAATTCGCTCCACTTGTTTGTGAAGTGTTCTTTCACATCGTTCTGCATAATAAGCAGAACAGCCGCGCCGATATCAATTACACCTTCGATAAGATATATAAGCGTACCGGGAAGATGCGTCACGTTATATCCCAGATGCTTTGCAAAACCAAATGCAAGCAGTCCTGCAACAACGTAATTGAGATATTGTAATCCGCTGAACATAGCCACAAATGCAACTATCGCAAAAATCAGAGTGCCAAAATTAAATCCTCCTACAAATATGTTCAGAACGAACTTGATAAGCAGATACATTCCCACAAGTACTACATACTTTCTGCCTGTCTCATTATTTGTATTCACTTAATTCTCCTCCTTTGTAAGCAGCGAATCAATATCAATTCTCTCGCCGTCAGCCCACAAGCCCTCAAGCTTATAGAAATGACGCGTTTCTTTATAGAATACGTGTATGATAATATCGCCGTAATCAAGGATTATCCACGTATTTCCAGTATCTGCCTCACGTCTGATAGGCTCAATGCCCTTTTGTGAAAGCTGGAATTCAACTTCATCTGCAAGGGTACGGGTATGAGTATTACTTGTACCGTTGACAATCACAAAATAATCTGCAAGAATAGTCAGGTCACCGATTTTAATCGCCTGAATATCCTCTCCTCTTTTTGCGTCAAGGGATTTTATAATAAGTTCAAGTTTTTCTTTATCTGTCATATTTAATCTTCCTTCCACCATGGTTTCATATTCGGGTCTCTCATAGGTTCTGTTGAATCTTCAATTTCATCGAGAGTAGCACCTGTGTCATCATATAAATCGTATTGATGAAACAGCACAAGCTCAACTATAGCTGTATCATCCTGCGTCATACGTCTCTGATAAGGACGATAGTAGTTATTGAGCAGGTCAATCGTCTCCTGCTTATGAACAGAATATACAGAATAGCCAATTCCGTCTTCAGCCCAGAAAGTAGCATCTTCACCGGGCACCATATCCACACGGACTTTTTCCATATCGATAGTAGACGCAAAATCCGCAACCTTTCCTAAATCGCCTATTGATAAGTCAGTATATACCAGTTCGCGCTCGTATATCTCCTTAATATAGCTGTAAAGCTTCATTCTTCCCTCGTCCTTGACAATGGAGAAAAGCTTCTGCATAGCAGCAGCCATGAATTTACGCTGATTCTGCATACGACCGATATCTCCCTGCATCCACTCGCGACGGAAACGGATAAACCATTCAGCCTGTTCACCTGTGAGAGTTACATCTCCCTCGGGAATTATCTTATCAGCTTCGTATATGATTTCATTTTCAATAGTAATCGGTATGCCGCCAATAAGGTCAACAATATCAACAATATCAAAACAAGCTGTTGTGACATATGCATCAATGGGAATGCCAAAATTTTCCTGAACAGCATTTACAGTACGCTGTATAGGAGGCTGTATATTCGGGTCACCCATGGAATATACACTGTTGAATTTTCTCGTGATACTGCTTGTATAATCGGGCAGGCATGTATCACGTGGAATTTGAAGAATATTCATTCCTCCATGACCGATATCAAACTGAATAACCCACATAACATCAGTGTTGAATTCTTCTTCGTCGAATCCAAGGAATAATATACTATACTGTCCTTCAATAAGCTGCGGCAGATCGAGACCATCGTTGAACTCAGGTTCTTCTGATGAAGTATTCTCTTTCGGAAGCAGGTCAAGCTTCACATTTTCCTTGTTAAGCTCTCCTTCCTTTGCGGCAGGTTTAAGATTCTTAACATAATTCAGAACAGAAATATTTCCGCCGTTTTCTCTATCAACGAGAATCGGCATATTCAGAGCAAGAGCGCCCGCAATAACAATCGCTGAAACAACAGAGACGAATTTTACACTTATATTGATAAACTTTTCCAGTCTCTTTTCCTTTTTTGTTTTTTTTGCGTATTTCGCAATGTTATTCCGCGGCGGTACCTGCTGCTGTATATTTCCGCTGTTCTGGACTTTTACAAGCTTTTTTACAGCTGCCTGCGGTTTTTCAGCCTCATATCTGCCGCGGTATTCCGAGGGTTCAGCTTCATACCTTCCGCGGTACTGTGAAGGTTCAGCCTCATGTTTTCCGCGATATGCTTCGGAAGCTTCGGGATTTACCTTTACAAGCTTTCTGATTGGTTTATTCTGTGAGCTGTCATCTGAATGAAACTCTTTGTTTTCCATTTTCATCCTCTTTTCGTTCTGTCAATTCACTTCGTTTTAAGAAGCCTTGTATAAAAATTGTATCCATCTATGGTACAAGGCGGAACAAGTCCCCCTTTTTTTACAACCGATTTTATAGAAAAAACAAATCCCTCAAGCATGGCTGCGTCAAGATTGCTGTATACAAGCTTACGCATTTTATCAACATCCTTATAAGTTCTGTCCGCTGATACAAGATCCCCAAGATATACGATTTCTTCAAGCAGCGACATACCCGCCCTGCCTACTGTATGGAAACGGATTGAATTGATAATATCAATATCCTCTACTCCAAAAATATTCTTTACAAAATACGCACCTGCAACAGCATGCCACAGTGAACGGGTTTCAAGCTCCTCGCGGCAAACCGCAAAGCCACTTTCAGCAATAAGGCGCTGCTGTTCTTCGGGTTCAAGCTCCTTACAGACATCATGAAGAAGCCCTGCAAAGTACGCTTTTTCGGAATCCTCGCCGTATTTTTCTGCAAGCTTTTTGCACTCAGTCGCAACATTCAGAGAGTGCTGATATCTTTTGGACGAAAGGATTTCTTTAAGATATTTTTTCTTTTCATCTATATTATAGAACAAAAGTATCACCCCGATACAATTTTCTCAATGTAATATATTGTACTACATTTTCGTGAAGATAGCAAGAGATTTTTTCATTTTCTGCAATTTTTTTTCTGATTTCTGTTGAGGATATCTCCAGAGGTTCAACGGGACACACAATAATTCTCCCGAATTTTCGCAGATTTTCCGCTTTTTCTTCAAGAATTTCAAAATCTCCGTCATTTCTTGAAACCACAGCAAGAGTAACCTCTTTCAGAATATCTTCAAAGCGATTCCATTGGTCAAAACACATCAGCATATCGCTTCCTACAAGGAGAAAAAGCTCATCGTCGGGGAAACGTCTGCGGAACTCCTCAACAGTATATATGGTATAGCTTTTTCTGTCGTTTTTCAGCTCATAATCGCATGGAAACAGCTTTTCGTTGCTCTCACAGGCAAGACAAAGCATTTCCATTCTGTCCTCACCCGAAGCATATTCATCGCTTGAACGGTGAGGACTTATCCGCGACGGCACAAGGTATACTCTGTCAAGATTAAGTATATCCACCGCGCTTTCAGCTAAATGAATATGCCCGTTATGGACAGGATTAAAACTGCCGCCGTATATGCCAATCCTCATTTTGCTTTAGGAATATTTTCGATAACAGGCTCTTTCGGGTTGCGCTTGAAAAGCACGAATTTATTGCCTATTACCTGTACAACGTCAGCCCCTGTCTGCTCAGCCACAGCATCAGCGGCTTCTCTTGCGGTCCAGCCTGAATTTTCAAGTACTTTCAGCTTTATGAGTTCTCTTTTGCGGAGTGCCTCACCGATTTCTTTACACATAACCTCGGTAACGCCGCCTTTTCCAATCTGGAATATAGTTTCGTATTCTGCCGCAATACCACGGAGATACGCTCTCTGTTTACTTGTAAGCATAATTATTATCCTTTCGCTAACATCTCATATAACGCTCTTAAAGCAGCACCACGGTGACTGAGCGCATTTTTTTCCTCGGCTGTCATTTCAGCCATTGTCTTGTTTCCGACTATAAATACTGGATCATAGCCAAAGCCGTTTGTTCCACGCTCCTCATGACCTATCATTCCCTCGCAGGTGCCGTGTACTTCATCCGACTTTCCTGTCTTATCAAGGAATACGATAGAACACACAAAACGTGCTGTGCGCTTTTCATCGGAAACTCCCTTAAGCTCATCAAGAAGCTTTGCACATTCCTGACCTTTAGGGGCATATCTTGCGGAATATACTCCCGGACCTCCGCCGAGAGCATCAACGCATAATCCGCTGTCATCGGCAAATACAGCCATATTCTCGCCGTATTTATCAGCGATTGCATTGTATACCTCTTCTGCTTTAATCTCAGCGTTTTCCTCAAATGTTGCACCTTTTTCGTCCGGATCGCAGTCAATATCAATATCGGCAAGCGACAGAACCTCTATTCCGAGCGGCGAGAGTATTTCCCTTGCCTCACGGAGCTTATTCGCGTTATTTGTAGCAAAAACTATTTTATTCATCGTCTCCGCCCTTTCTGCCGAAAAGTCTGCTGAAGAAACCTTTCTTTTTCTTCTTTTCTGGCTTGTTTTCAACAGTTTCCTCATCTGTCAATTCTACAGACTCTATAATTTCGGGAACGTCTTCGATTTCGGGTGCTTCCTCAATCTCAGGCGTTTCTTCTATCTCAGGGGTATCTTCCACATCCTCAGTTTCTTCAACCTCGGGAGTAAGTTCCACATCAGGTCCGAGTTCAACTTCGGGTACAAGTTTAACCTCGGGAGCATAAATAATTTCGGGAGTTTCTTCAACTTCCTCTGCTTCTTCAACATCGGAAACAGCTTCCACTTCCTCTGTAAGTTCAACGTCTTTATGCTCGATTTCATCAGCGTGAATTACATCGGCAATATCCTCAATCTCAGGAACATCTTCAATATCTTCTGCTTCTTCGATTTCGGGAGTATCTTCAACCTCAGCAATTTCCTCAATCTCAGGTACTTCTTCAATTTCAGGTGCTTCTTCAATCTCAGGAATATCGTCTATATCCTCATTTTCCTCTGCTCTCTCAGCAGCATTTCGCTTAGCCTCGTCAATATCAAAGAGAGCGTCAACGAACATACGGCTGTCAAATGGCTGTAAATCGTCGATTTTTTCACCTACACCGATAAGCTTTACAGGGATTCCCAACTCATTCTTGATTGAGATAACAATACCGCCCTTTGCAGTACCGTCAAGCTTGGTCAGAACAATACCCGTAATGGGCGCTGTTTCGCTGAAAAGCTTAGCCTGACTTACCGCGTTCTGACCTGTTGTAGCGTCAAGAACAAGGAGTATTTCACGAGAGCAGTCCCCTGCCTTGCTGTCGATGATACGGTTTATCTTTTTAAGCTCCTCCATAAGATTTTTCTTGTTATGAAGTCTGCCTGCGGTATCAATTACCACAACATCGCAGTTACGAGCCTTTGCGGCATCAAGAGAATCGTATACAACAGCTCCCGGGTCGCTTCCCTCAGCATGCTTGACTATCTCAACTCCTGCACGCTCAGTCCACACTTGCAGCTGGTCGATAGCTGCCGCACGGAAAGTATCAGCCGCCGCAACAACGACTTTTTTGCCCTCCTGCTTGAACTGGTGGCAGAGTTTACCGATAGTTGTGGTCTTTCCTGCTCCGTTTACGCCAATAACCATAATTACAGCAGGTGATACTGACAAATCAAGTCCTGTGTCATCGCCCATAATATCAGCAATAACCTCGTGAATAAGCTCCATAATGTCGTTAGGGTCGGTAATACCTCTTTCCTTGACAAGCTTACGCACTCTTTCGCATATTTCAACAGATGTATCAACGCCGATATCGCTCATAATCATCTGTTCTTCAAGTTCTTCAAAAAGTTCCTCGTCTATTTTGGTAAATGAATTGAATACTCGCTGAAGTCCGCCGAGGAAGCTGTCCTTTGTCTTTTTCAGACCTTCAGCGATTTTAGTGAATAATCCCATAATATCCTCCGTTTATGATGATTTAAAGGGGTTTTTATGATTTGTATGTGAAATTTATTGGATATCAGCCACGTCCTCTTGGAAATCCACCTGTTCCATTTTAAGAAGCTTTGATATGCCGTCCTCCTGCATTGTAACGCCGTAAAGCACATTTGCCTCCTCCATAGCACTTCGTCTATGAGTAACAAGGACAAACTGCGTCGTATCTGTAAAATTTTTCAGATACTGAGCATACTTTCTTACGTTTACCTCATCAAGAGCCGCATCAATCTCGTCAAGTATACAGAAAGGTGCAGGACGAAGTCTCAGAATTGCAAAATATATGGCAATCGCCACAAAGGACTGCTCACCACCCGAAAGGGATATAAGGTTCTTGATAACCTTTCCGGGTGGTGCAACGCTGATTTCAATTCCCGATTCAAGAACATTTTCGGGGTCGGTGAGTATAAGTTCCGCCTTGCCGCCGCCGAAAAGCTCAACAAAGATTTCCTTGAAATTGGAATTTATAATCTTAAAGCTTTCGCTGAAAATACGACACATTTCTTCCGTAAGTTCAGATATTATCCTTTCAAGCTCTTTTTTGGAGTTCTGAACATCTGCAAGCTGTGCAGACATGAATTCATATCGTTCTGATACCTCGCGGTATTCCTCAACAGCGTCAACGTTTACACTTCCCAGAGCCTTGATTTTATTCTTGACTGAATTAAGTTCAATCTGAGCCGCCGCTATATCCTCGATTTTTTCAGCAGTCTGCACTGCCTCAGAGTACGTCATTTCGTACACGTCCATAAGCTGACGAACTATATTGTCAGTGTCACGATTTGCAGAATCACGACGTTCTTCAAGTCGTGTAACCTCTCCCGAAAGCTTCTCCTTAGCCTCATTAAGCTGTCGTATACCCTTTTGTATCTCGCTTACAAGGCGGTTCTGCTCTGTGTGGATATTCTGATAACGCTGAATCTCCGCGTTATATTCATCGGCATTTCTGCCAACATTTTCAAGTTCAGCTTCAAGTCTTGCGATATCCCTTTGCTTTTCGCTGATAATGCGTTCATTCAGGCTGATTTCATTTTCAAAATGCCTGTTGTCACCGCTGAGACTTTCAAGCTCGGAATTTATGCGGATTATATCCTCATTTCTTGCCTGTATATCCTTTGAAAGCTCCATTTCGCGTATTTTCATACCCGAAAGCTTTTCTGTAAGCTCTGCCCTTTCAAGACGGAGTTTTTCGCGGTTTTCCTGCTCTGCATAAAGCTTTTTCTCAGCTTCCTTTATTTCCTCATCAAGCGCCGACGCTTCTTTTAAGGAATCAGCCTCCGTCTGCTTTGCCGCAGATATACGGTTTCTGAATTCTTCCTGTTGTCTGTCGGAATTTTCCGCAGTCGCCCGAAGCTGTTCTATAAGGACTTCAAGACTTGAAAGCTCTGCATTTATGCGTATTTCAGCGGAATCACACTCCGCAGATTCAGATTTCACAGACTCGCGGTCATATCTCAGTTTTTCTGCTTCTGCACGGAGCTTTTCCATTTTCCTGCTAAGCTCCTCACGCTGAATTGTAAGGCGGTTTATTTCAACATCAAGCTTATCAATTTCGTTTTTACGGGTAATAACTCCCGCTGATTTCTGCGCAGAACCTCCGGTAAAGGAACCTCCTGCGTTTATAACCTGACCGTCAAGGGTTACAATACGGAATTTATAGCCGTATTTTTTTGCAATAAGCGTTGCGGAATCAATATCCTCAGCAATGGCTATACGTCCAAGGAGCGATGCGATAATTCCGCTGAACTTCGGGTCATATGCAACGATTTTATTCGCCATTGAGACAAATCCGTCGCAATCCTCCAGACCGTTCTCTTTCAGTTCATAGCCCTTAACAGAGGTAAGGGGCAGGAAAGTCGCTCTGCCTGCGTGATTTTCTTTAAGGAATCTGATTCCGCGCTTTGCGGCGTCCTCATTTTCCACGATGATATTCTGCATAGCACCGCCCAGAGCGGTTTCCACCGCAAGAGCATACTGTCCGTCAACGCTGATATTCTGCGCAACCGTGCCGTAAATTCCGCTGATTCTGCCCTGTTTTGAGGCTTTGAGTATCTGCTTTACGCTGCCTGCAAAGCCCTCCATGCTGTTTTCAAGGTCGATGAGGATTTTTTTCCTCTGCTGACAGTTTTTCAGCTCGTACAGGGATTTTTCGAATTCCTCTCGTGCCTTTTCAAAGCCCTCCTTGCGAGAGCCGTAAAGTCTTTCAACGCCGCTGAGTTTATTTGTCAATTCCGATTTTTTGTCGGATATTTTCAGTAATTCCGCCTTATTATCAGCAATTTTTTTGTTATATTCATTTACAGAGGATTCTACATCTCCAACACTTTCAAGAAGCTCTGTAAGACGCTTTTCCTCGTCGTATGCCTGCTGTTTAGCGGATTCTGCGGCGAAATTCAACTCGCTCTGTCTGATATGGAGATTACTTATCAGACTGTTAATTTCATCAACAAAAGTGCCGATTTCGGAATTTTTACCCTCGGCAGCTTCGGTATCAGCCATAAGCCTGCCGATTTCCTTTGTAAGTGCGGCTTTTTCCGCTTCAAGAGCAGCAATGGTCTTTTCCGTCTCTTTAATGCGAAATTTCAGGTCACGTTTGGTTTCCTCGGAATCCTCCATAGACTTTTTCGCCTTTTGTATATCCTCTCTGCAATGGCTTATATCGTTCTCAAATACCGCAATATCTGACTTTTTCTGTGATGAGGACTGCTCTTCCTCAATCATTTTACGCCGAAGTTCGTCGGATTTAATTGTACATTCCTGCATACGACGATAACTGTTCTGTAATTTTTCTTCCTCGCGGGCAATGTCATTTTCGGTATTCTCATACTCTGCACTGCTGCGCAGAAGATTTTCCTCCAGCTTATCAAGCTTTACTTTCAGTTCGTCAAGGCGTGTAACCCACACCGACAGCTCCAGACGCTTTCTTTCTTCAGCAAGCTTAATGAATTTCTGCGCCTTTTCCGACTGTATTCTCAGATGTTCAACGCGGCTTTCGAGTTCAGAAAGTATATCCGAAAGGCGAAGCAGATTTTCCTGTGAGGCTGTAAGTTTTCGTTCCGCTTCAAGCTTTTTGTAGCGGAATTTTGAGATTCCCGCCGCTTCCTCGAAAATATCACGGCGCTCACTGCTTTTCGCACCTACAATCTCCGCAATACGTCCCTGACCGATTATAGAATAACCGTCTCTGCCAAGTCCCGTATCCATAAAAAGCTCGTTTATATCTTTAAGGCGGCAGGCTCTGCCGTTTATCATATACTCGCTTTCACCGCTTCGGTAAAGCTTTCGTGTAACCGCAACATCATCCCCCATATCCGTAAGGACATTGTCAGAATTGTCTATATTAAGAGTAACAGCGGCAAAGCCCATAGGCTTTCTTGCAACAGTACCGGAAAAAATAACGTCCTCCATTTTGTTTCCCCGGAGAGTTTTCGTAGACTGCTCACCGAGAACCCAGCGAACAGAGTCGCCGATATTACTTTTTCCGCTGCCGTTGGGACCAACTACCGCCGTCAGACCTTTGTCAAAGGTAAGACTTATTTTATCGGGAAACGACTTGAATCCCTGTATTTCCAATGATTTAAGATACACCTGCTCACCTCCGTCTGATTTCATATTTCGGCACATTTTCGTCACCGATAATTTTTATACTCACGCCATGATTTTTAAAATATTCAACATTAGCTTTTTTATGCCCCATTGCCTTGCTTATACAGGTGGGATTCACTGCAAAAACGAAATTAAATCCGTTTTTATTTTCGTAACTGATAAGCTCCTCCATTTTTCTGCGATATATGTTGCTTTCACATATCTCACGGAATGCAGGGTGATAAAATCCACCAAGCATATCTCTTTCCACAAATTCCGAGGCATGAAGTCCGCATTTTATAACCTTTATGCCCTCATATTTAAATTTCATCATGGCTATAGCAGAAAGTTCTGTCACTTCATCGAAAGAAAATGTGCTATACTCCCCAGATTTATAGAGCTCACCCAGTTTCGTGCCGTCAAGTATTACTACGGGATAAATTCTCACCGTATTAGGACGGATTGCAGCTATCTTTTCAAGGGTTTCATATTCATCAGTCATATCGCTTTTGTAAAGCCCAATCATCATCTGCAAACCAAGTTCAAATCCGTATCTGCGGATAAGTGCTGACGCTTTTTCAACATCGGCACAGCTGTGACCGCGCTCGTTTGCTTCAAGTACCTTATCCGACATAGACTGAGCGCCCAGCTCAATTGACGTAACACCATAACGTTTCAGCAGTGTCAGGATTTCGTCGTCTATACAATCGGGACGTGTAGATATACGTATACCGCTGAATTTTCCCTCTCCCACAAAGGAGTGAGCCGCTTCAAGCAGTTCTGTCATATATGCCCTTGGAATTGCTGTAAAACTTCCGCCGAAAAAGGCAATTTCCGTATTTTCAGGGGATTTCACCTCTGCAAGAGCCTTGCCGCATATCTCCCTTACATCGTCCCCATGAGGTATATGCTGTGCGCCGCTTATTGTCCGCTGGTCGCAGAAACTGCACCTGTGGGGACAGCCGATGTGAGGGATAAATATTGATATATTTGCGTGTTTCATATGCCTGTATTATAGCCCATAAGCTCCAGTGCTTCCTTTGCGGCAAGCTGTTCGGCATCTTTTTTGCTTCTGCCCTTGCCCTTGCCGATAACCTGTGAATTGAGCATAACCTCTACAACAAAACGCTTGTTGTGGTCGGGACCCTCCTCGCCGATTAGCACATATTCCACTTTTTCTTCCGGATTTTTCTGAACTATTTCCTGCAAAACAGTCTTGAAATCACCAAAAGCCATTTTGGGACTATTTGTAATATTTTCGGGGATAAAGCGGAGAATATGCTTTCTTGCCGCCTCCATGCCGCCGTCAAGGTAGATTGCGGCGATAACAGCTTCAAATGCGTCCGCAAGTATGGAGGGACGCTCTCTGCCCCCTGTATTTTCCTCGCCCTTGCCGAGAAGAATGAATCTTCCGAGGTCAATCTGCTGTGCAAATACATGGAGGCTCTTTTCGCATACAAGAGAAGCGCGAAGCTTCGTTAAATCACCCTCTGCAACAGAGTCCAGCTGCTTATAAAGATAGTCGGACACCACAACTGAAAGAACACTATCACCGAGAAATTCCAGTCTTTCGTTACTTCCCTTTGGATTCTTATTTTCGTTGGCATAGGAGGAATGGGACAAAGCGTTTATCAGAAGCTTTCTGTCCTTGAATTTATAACGGATATTTTCTTCAAATTTTATAATATTTTCAATATCATTCATCTTTATTTTCCCTCTGAGAATTAGCATTGACGTATTTTTCAATGGATTCAATAACCTTTCCGTCAACACACTGCTTTGCCTGTCTTACAGCGTTGAAAAATGCCGTAGCATCGGAACTTCCGTGAGCCTTTATAACAGGCTTTTTAACGCCCATAAGTGCAGAGCCGCCTGTTTCGCGGTAATCCATTTGCTTTTTGAATTCCTTGATTTTACCCATAGAAAACAGTGCTCCGAGAACTCCTGCTCCCGAGAAAATCCACTTCATCTTCTTTGCAAAGAATGAGCCCATTCCCTCATAGAGTTTAAGCACAATATTTCCTGTAAAGCCGTCAGTTACGACTACATCATATTCACCTTTTGGCAAATCACGGGCTTCAACGTTGCCTGCAAAATTAAGTCCCGAATTCTTTAAAAGCTTATAGGTCTCAATTTCAAGCTCTCTGCCCTTGGTATCCTCTGCGCCGATATTGAGCAGTGCAACCTTAGGATTTTTCACACCCATAACCTTTTCCGCATAGGCGCTTCCCATAACCGCAAACTGCACCAGCATTTCAGGACGGCACTCCGTATTAGCGCCAGCATCAAGGAGGATAAAGCTTCCCTTATCAGCAGGAAGCACAGGAGAGGGAGCAACACGCTTTATGCCCTTGATACGCTTTACAATAAAAGTAGCGCCCATAACAAGCGCACCTGTACTTCCTGCGGATACAAAAGCGTCGCCCTTATTCTCCGCAAGAAGCTGCATACCAATTGCCATAGATGTGTTTTTGCCCGATTTTATAATCTGATTTGGTTCTTCGTGTATATCGAAAACCTCATCTGTATGAACAATTTTCATACCCTCAAGGCTTATGCCGTTATCAGCGGCACATTTTTTTATTTTATCCTCGCTGCCTGTGAGAACTATCTGAACTCCAAGCTCTTTTACCGCCTGTTCACAGCCCTTTATAACTTCAAGAGGCGCATTGTCGCCTCCGAAAGCGTCAACGATTATTTTAGCCAATTCTATCCAGCTCCTCTCTCAAAGCCGCAACTGCCCTGTTGGCATATACGCCGTATTTTTCCTTTTTGTCGCGGATTCTTTCTCCGATATCGGGAAGTATTCCCATATTCGCCCCCATAGGCTGAAATTTTCCGCTGTTGAAGCTGTCGCTGATATATGAAGTCAGCGCGCCCAGCATTGTTTCACGTGGCAGATTTATTGGTTCAAGTCCCAGAATTTTTCTTGCGGCGGCAATACCTGCAATAAGACCGCTTGCCGCAGATTCCATATATCCCTCAACTCCTGTTATCTGTCCTGCAAAGTAGATATTCTCGTTATTTCTCATTGAAAAATCGCTGTTGAGAAGTTCGGGACTATTTATGAAAGTATTTCTGTGCATTACGCCGTATCGCATGAATTCTGCATTTTCAAGTCCGGGAATCATTGAGAAAACACGTTTCTGCTCACCGAATTTCAGATTTGTCTGAAATCCCACAAGATTGAAAAGGGTAGCTTCTTTGTTTTCACGGCGAAGCTGTACCACCGCATATGGACGCTTTCCTGTGCGGATATCAGTAATTCCAACTGGCTTCATAGGACCGAAGCGCATGGTATCAACTCCCCTTGTGGCAAGCACTTCAATAGGCATACAGCCCTCGTATACGCTGAATGGGTGAGTTTCAAAATCTTTAAGCTGTACACGCTCCGCCGAAACAAGCGCTTCATAAAAAGCGAGATACTCCTCTTTATTCATGGGACAGTTTATATAATCCGCATCGCCTCTGTCGTAGCGTGATGCAAAGAATACCTTTTCTTTATCAAGGCTTTCGTAAGTCACAATGGGAGCCGCCGCATCGTAGAAGCTTAGCCCCTCGCCGCAGAGATTCTGTATAATATCCGCCATAGATCCATTAGTAAGCGGACCTGTAGCGATTATATTTATACCCTCGGGAAGCTCTGTAACCTCGCCCTCAACTACTTCTATAAGGGGATTTCCGCATATCTTTTCAGTAACCGCGTCAGAGAACTTTTCTCTGTCAACAGCCAGCGCCCCCCCTGCTTCAACAGAATTTTCCTTAGCGCATGGCACTGTGAGAGAACCAAGCATTTCCATTTCCGTTTTAAGCAGTCCTGCCGCAGATTCAAGCCTTGCGGCTTTAAGGGAGTTGGAGCATACAAGCTCCGCAAATCCCTTGTATTTGTGAGCAGGGCTGTATTTCTGCGGTTTCATTTCGTAAAGCCTTACATTTATACCATACCGTGCCAGCGCCCATGCGGCTTCACAGCCAGCAAGTCCCGCACCGATAACATTAACCGTCACGCTCATTTTTTCAGCTCTCTTTCGTAGGTACAGCCCTGATTCTCGCAGACAAGCTTACCCGATTTGCCGCCCTTGTTGAAAAGTGATTTTCCACATTCGGGACACTTTTCCGCAGTGGGTACATTCCATGTCATAAAATCACACTCGGGATAACCCTCACAGCCGTAAAAGCTTCTGCCTCTCTTTGATTTTTTAAGCAGCATCTTTTTGCCGCATCTTGGACAGCAGCCGTCAGATTCCGTAACAAGCTGCTTGGCATTTTTACACTCAGGGAATCCCGGACAGGCAAGAAATTTGCCGTATCTGCCGTACTTTATAACCATATTTTTACCGCAGTTTTCGCAGATAACATCTGTTTCCTCGTCGGGCACTTTAACACGCTTGCCCTCCATAGCTGTTTCTGCTTTTTCAAGGTCAGCTGCAAAATCATCGTAGAATTCATGAAGTGTTGAAACCCAGTCCTTTGAACCCTTTTCAACCTCGTCAAGATTGCTTTCCATATCAGCAGTGAATTTAGCATCAACAATACCCTTGAAATGCTCTTTCATAAGCTCAGTTATAACTTCTCCAAGAGATGTTGGTTTAAGCTGTTTTCCCTCGTGCTCCACATACTGTCTTGCAGTAATAGTCGATATAGTCGGAGCATATGTTGACGGTCTGCCGATTCCGTTTTCTTCCAAGGCCTTGATAAGTGACGCTTCGGTATATCGCGGCGGAGGCTGTGTAAAATGCTGATTTCCACCGATAGATTTCAGCTTCGGCTTATCTCCCACAGCAAGAGGCGGAAGCTCCTTTTTAGCCGCTTCCTTTCCCTCTGTTGCCTCTTCGTAGAGTACTGTAAAGCCGTTGAATTTCACGGAATATCCCGATGCACGAAATACACAGCCATTTGCGGATATATCCGCAGAAACAGTATCAAGGAGAGCATTTGCCATCTGGCTTGCTATAAATCTTGACCACACAAGTTCATACAGCTTATACTGGTCACTTGTAAGGCTGGATTTTACACGGGCAGGAGTAAGCTCGGGAAGTGAGGGACGTATAGCCTCATGAGCGTCCTGCGCATTATTCTTTGACTTGTATACTCTCGGCTTGTCGGGGAGATACTCCTTGCCGTAAACATTTTCAATATATTCAGCAGCAGCTGCCTTTGCCTCGTCGGAGATACGCAGGCTGTCAGTTCTCATGTAGGTGATAAGTCCCACTGCACCTATGCCCTCGATATCCACACCTTCGTACAGCTCCTGTGCGGCTTTCATTGTACGCTTTGAAGTAAATCCAAGCTTTTTTGAAGCCTCCTGCTGCATGGTTGATGTAATGAAAGGCGGCGCAGGCTGTTTCTTTGTAACGCGCTTTTTAACAGCGGTCACTTCGTATTCTGCACCCTCCAGACGTTTCAGAATCGCATCTGCTTCTTCCTGATTGGCAAGTTCAAACTTTTCACCGTCAATTGTAAGCAGTGAAGCATCAAAAACCTTTCTTGAACCCGGAGCTGTAAATTTTGCGTCAATAGACCAGTATTCCTTTGGCACAAAAGCGCGTATCTCGTTCTCCCTGTCAACCACAAGGCTTACAGCAACCGTCTGCACTCTGCCTGCGGAAAGGCCTCTTTTAACCTTTTTCCAGAGGAAAGGGCTGAGTTTATAGCCTACAAGGCGGTCAAGAATACGTCTTGCCTGCTGTGCGTTTACAAGGTCAATGTCAATTTTATGGGGATTGCTCATACCACTTGTAACGCCTGTTTTTGTAATCTCATTGAAAGCAACGCGGATGTCGTCCTCCAGATTCAGTTTCAGCATCTGGGCGATATGCCATGAGATAGCCTCTCCCTCACGGTCAGGGTCGGTTGCGAGATAGACTTTTTCGCATTTCTTGGCACGTTTTTTCAGATCCTTAATAACGTCGCCCTTGCCCTTCATATCAATGTACTGTGGTTTGAAATCGTCCTCGATATCCACACCCAGCTTTGATTTCGGAAGATCTCTCACATGGCCCATAGAGGCAATTACCTCATAGCCCTTTCCGAGATATTTCTGTATTGTTTTCGCCTTTGCAGGCGACTCAACTATAACTAAATTTGCCATTTATATCAAACCTCTTAAATATATGTCACAGCATTTAAATACGCTGAACTACTTCTACAGAGTACCCTGCAATAATTCATATATTCTTCCCGGACATGATTTTATTACTCCAAGAACTTCAAGCTCAGTGAGCTCTATCATAAGCTCAGCCGAATCTATATTGAGCTCAGAGCAGATAATATCCGCGTGAAGCCGTCCTTTCTCTTTGAGAAGAACAATAATATCACGCTGTATGCCCTCTGGAATTTCTTCTGTATTCAATTCATCAGCTTTTTCTTCGCTGTTATTTTCGTTAATTTCTGCGTCGGTATCATCATCATCAAGAACAGCTTCAACAGCGGATTCTTCAGTTATTATATCACTTTTTAACACCGATTCAAAGGAATCAGTAATATCACCAACTGCTCTTGAACTGCTTTCTATAATATAAGCATATGCATCAGCTTTTACAACAGTATCCTGACAACCCTGCTTAAAAAAATCGGTTATTGCCTCCGTACTCATAAGAGGCACAGCGCCCTCACGGATAAGCTTGATATTTCCGCTGTATCGGCTGCTGAAAATGTCAGCAGGGGGAAGCACAAAAATTTCCCTTCCCTGTTCAGCAGCAAGCTTTGCAGTAATCATAGAGCCCGACGACTCAGACGCTTCAAATATAGCAGCAACTCTGCCCAATGCGGAAAGAATCCTGTTTCTCTTTGGAAAATTACTTCTCAGCGGCTTTGTTCCGGGGGGATATTCAGAAACAAAAACTCCTCCGGAAGCTATAATCCTATCCCTGTACACAAAATTTTCTTTTGGATAGTCAACATCAACACCGCAGCCGAGAACGCATATAGTGGGATATCCCTGTTCTGCCGCCGCCATATGAGCAGTGATGTCAATTCCAACAGCAAATCCGCTGACAATAACGTATCCCTCATTCGCAAGCTCAGAGCATATCTTGTCACATACGGACATACTGTAACTGCCTGCTTTTCTCGTACCCACAACAGTAACTGTCTTTGTTCCGGTAAGGCAGGAGATATTTCCCTTATAAAAGAGTACAGGGGGCGGATCGGGAATATACCTGAGATGTTTAGGATATTCCGCATCTGAATAGCATATTATACCTATTCCCCTTTTCTCGCACTCTCTGATAAGTTCAGCAGCATTGCCAAGACTGTACGATTTTATATTTTTAACTTCATTTTCAGAAAGGCGCAGGAACATATTTTCAGAAATCAGCACACTGTATATTTCTTCAACAGTTTCATATACGCTCATAAGCTGCCATAACTTGTAGCTTCCGCCGCCGAAAACCATGCTGAGCCATACCCAATACTTTTTATTACTCATTTTTTCAGCTCCCACATAAGTATACCGGCCGCCATAGCAGCATTGAGAGAGTTAATCGTACCGTTCATGGGGATTGTCACCCGTCTGTCACAGCGGAGAGCGATTTCACGTGGAAGTCCGCTGCCCTCATTACCGATGAATACCGCCTGTCTGCCCTCAAAGACAATATCAGTAACCTTTTCCGCATCCATATCGATAACAGCCGCAGATGTACATACACCGCCGTTTTTCAGCATATCAAAAAGGGATTCTGTATTATTTTCGATACAAATATTCATACGGAAAACAGAACCCATAGTTGCACGTATAACCTTAGGACTGTACAAATCACAGCTGCCTGAAAGGATTATGCCGTCAATTCCAAGAGCGTCAGCAGTGCGGATAATCATGCCCACATTCCCGGGGTCCTGCAAGCCGTAAAGCACAGCATACCTGCAATTATCACTGAAAACAGGCTTTTTTGCAACGGGTATCGGGCAAATTGCAAATACACCCTGAGTTGTATCGGTAGAAGCGATTCTATTGCCAAGTTCATTTGAAATGACAAGTGTTTTTGTATTTCTCAAATCAGCCTGTAATAGTTCATCACCGAATTTTTCATAAGCATTTTTGGTCATTATAAGGTGAGTTATACCGCTTTCCTCACGGAGAGCGTCCTCAGTTATACGCAGTCCCTCCAACACGAATAAGCCGTACTGAAGCCTTTCTTTTTTTGAAGAAGAAAGTTTCTGATACAGCTTTATAACGGGATTATCTTTAGATGTAATAATATTTTCCAATATTTCACCAACTCCTGAACAATACCGCATCAGCGCGATTTTGTCATATTCCAAGTACAACAAAACACGCTCTTTATTATGTAGGAGCGTGTTGTCGTACAGTTGTGATTAAAGAGCAGCCTTAGCCTTTTCAGCGATTGCAGTAAAACCTGCAGCATCGTTGATAGCGATTTCGGAGAGCATCTTTCTGTTGAGTGTGATGCCAGCCTTCTTGCAGCCGTTCATAAATGTAGAATAGTTCATACCATTCATCTTAGCAGCAGCTGAGATTCTTGTAATCCAGAGCTGTCTGAAAGTTCTCTTCTTGAGCTTTCTTCCTACGTAAGCATAGTTGCCGGACTTCATAACAGCCTGTTTAGCCATCTTGAAGTGCTTGCTCTTTGCGCCCCAGTAGCCCTTAGCGAGCTTTAATGTCTTGTTTCTTCTCTTACGAGTCATCATTGCACCTTTAATACGTGCCATAATCTTATACCTCCGGAATTAATAGTAATATACGTTTTTGGGAAATCTCCCGTCAGATTACATATAAGGAACGAGCTGCTTGATTGTAGGAGCGTTAGCGCTTCCTGCAACACCTGCGTTACGAGCGATTCTCTTACGCTTTGTATCCTTCTGTGTGAGTCTGTGTCTCTTATTTGTGTGCTGGTACTTTACCTTACCGTTTCCTGTAATCTTAAAACGCTTCTTTGCACCGGAATGAGTTTTAACCTTAACCTTTGCCATTGAATATTCCTCCTTAATTAGAACTTAGTCAGTTCTTCTTGGGACTTACAAACATAACCATGCTGCGTCCCTCCATTTTAGCCGGCTTGTCAACAGAACCTGCTGCGGAAACAGCCTCCTTGAAGCGATCAAGCAGCTCTGCACCGAGTTCAGGGTGAGCAATTGCTCTTTTACGGAATCTTACGGACACCTTGAGCTTGTCGCCTCCCTGAAGGAATTTGACAGCCTGATTGACCTTTGTTTCAAAATCGTGGGTATCAATAGTGGAGAACATACGTATCTCCTTGATAGCTACTGTTTTCTGGTTTTTCTTCGCTTCTTTTTCGCGTTTAGCCTGCTCGAAGCAATACTTTCCGTAGTCCATAATACGACACACGGGCGGTGTGGCTTGGGGAGCGATTTTAACAAGGTCTAAATCCTTGTCATAGGCTAATTTCTGGGCATCCCTGGCAGACATAGTGCCAAGCTTTTTTCCTTCATCGTCGATAACGAGTATTTCCTTATCCCGAATATCTTCGTTAATCTGCAGTTCCTGTTTGCTAATGTTCAAGCACCTCCGGACATAAAATAAGTGAGTGCAGAAATATCCACACTCACACAATACGCAATTATCTCCTTAAAGGAGTTTAACATATTGACCGTTTAAGCTTAGCCTGACGGTGAGAACGGACTTGTTCTGCTTTCTTACTCAAATAGTATACACCATTTTCCCCCATTTGTCAAGGGTTTAATTCATTTTCGTCATTCTGCACAGTATATCTGTTAATAAGCTCCTTGATTTTATCCCACACAGCAAAACGAATTTCATATTTTTCGGGGTAATGGAGAATATCCTGTTCCTCCTCGGTGAAAAATTCCTCAGCATTTGGGGATTTCTCAACCTTTTCCGCATCTTTCGCAGCAGCCTTTTCCCCGTCTTTATCCTCGCAGACAGCAGGCAGGCAAAGGGGCGGATACATAACGCACCACCAGTTTTTACCCTGTGCAGAGCCGATTTTCACACGCAAAGCACGGTATTTTCCAGCAGGCATGGTGATATCCCCATAGACACGCGCGTCAAACTCCACATCTGCCAATTCCGCAGTAACAGGGAGAAAACAGCCATTTTCACGGAGTATTTCCTCAGCTTTTTTCTCGATACTCTCCAGACTTTTAGTGGCAATCACCTCTGCTTCTTCAAGAGAATCGGCTTCGGTAAAAACACCCGCTTCAAGCAGTCCGTCGCGGACTTTCAGCTTTAAAGACTGAGCATATTCCGTATCAGAATCCGCAAGAATATGAAGCCGCAGCACGCTGTTTCTGAGGGAATCAAGCCGTCTGCCGTCACGGATTACCGCAAATCCGTTTGAGATAAGTATAGCAAGTATCAAGCCGCCGCCGATAATAAAGTTCATATGTTTTTTCACAAAAATCACCTCGCAGTAAGAATTGACCGCCAAACAGGATATATTCACATAAATTTCCGTGATATTTCGCCATTTTGCGACCGAATTCCATGTCGATACCACGCTTTTTCAGGCAGATTCAGCCGAAGTTCTCCGAAATCTCCGTTTTCTGCGTATAATTTTTGGCTTTACGGGGCAGAAAATTCAAATTATAATATACCTATAGAAAAAAACACCAAAAAAGAATAACAAGGAGCCAACTATGAAAAAATCAGCTATATCAGCCGTAATGTCTGCAATTTTTGCAGTTTCCGCAATTCCGCCTGTAACATCTTCCGCCGCCGAAAAAGAGGCAGGATATGTCTATACCATTATAGATAACGAGGCGACTATCACGGGATTCGAAGGCGAACCCACTTATATCGAAATCCCCGAAACCATTGAGGGCTGCCGCGTTACAGAAATCCGTGACAACTCATTTTACGAATGTGGAAGTCTTAAGCATATCACCCTCCCTGATACCATTGAAAAAATTGGTCATCATGCATTTTACGCCTGTTATTCCCTTGAAAGTATCACTATCCCCGATTCCGTAACAGAGCTTGGAATGGGCTGTTTCTGCGGATGTGAAAGCCTCACCGCTGTAACCTTGTCCGATAATTTAAAAAGACTTCCCGATTCCTGCTTCCGCAGCTGTACAAGCCTTACATCCTTTGAGATATCTGACAACATCACCGAAATAGGCGATTTTTGTTTCAGCGGCTGCACTTCGCTTACCGACCTCGAACTCAACGAAACCGTTGAAACTCTGGGTGACTGCTCTTTTTATATGTGCGGACTTGAAGCCCTGTACGTCCCCTCCTCTGTCGAACAGTTGGGAGTATGCTCCGTAGGCTATACTCCAACAGATTCGGGAGCTTCACAGGTTGAGGGATTTACAGTCCTCGGAAAGAAAAAATCCGCCGCCGCCGACTACGCCAAGGAAAACTCCCTCACATTCCGTAATGCCGAGGATTCCGTACACGCTTTTGCAATTCAGCGTGTAAATGGTCAGCGCGTAGCTGTTCCCTCAGTTTTTCTTTTCGGAGGAGGATTCTTAATTTTAGCCGTGACATTAATTTTATTAAGAAATATGAAATTCCGCAAGAAATGAACAGTCAATTCGCAATAAATGACGAATTTCTAAAAAAATCGCAACAAAGCTATTGCATTTTAAGGAAATATGTGTTATTATTAGTATACCGAATGTTGATTTATCTCATTTAATTATGAGGGATACCATTAAAGGACAGTTAAATGAGATTAAAAAAAAGAAAAAATCATGGAGGTATTTAAGCATGAAAACATTCAAAAAAATTGTTTCGGCAGCTATGTGCGCCGCTGTTGCTGTTTCTCAGCTTACAGCCTTTAACCCTGCCATAAACGCTGCAGAAGAGCTTGCAGATTCTCTTGCAAACGATTCAGGTCTTGACATTGACTATGCCCGTGCATTACAGTATTCCATTTACTTCTACGACGCAAATATGTGCGGAACTGATGTAAGTGAGAATAACCGCTACAAGTGGAGAGGCGACTGCCACACCTACGACGCAACAGTTGAGCTTAAAGCAGGCATTTCAGACGATTTCGTAGGCACAAACCTTTCACAGTCTTTCATCGACAAGTATAAGGACGTTCTCGACCCCGACGGCGACGGCTGTGTTGACGTTGCAGGCGGATTCCACGACGCAGGTGACCACGTTAAATTCGGTATGCCTGAAAACTATTCCGCATCTGCACTGGGCTGGGGCTACTATGAATTCCGCGATTCATACGTAAAGACAGGTCAGGATGACCATATCGAAACAATCCTCCGTTATTTCAATGACTACCTTATGAAGTGTACATTCCGTGACGACAGCGGAAAGGTAATTGCTCACTGCTATCAGGTAGGTGACGGTGATATCGACCACGCTTACTGGAATTCCCCTGAAATTGATGAAATGGGCAGACCTGCGTTCTTCCTTACTGCAGATAAGCCCCAGACAGACTACGTTGTATCTGCCTGCGCTTCACTGGCTCTCAACTACCTTAATTTCAAGGACACAGACCCCGAATACGCTGAAAAATCCCTTGACTATGCTAAGGCACTCTGGGATTTCGCAAATGAAAATCCTATAGAATTAAGTGATAACGCTGACGGTCCTAAGGGATATTATCGTTCTGAAAAATGGGAAGACGACTACTGCTGGGCAGCAGGCTGGCTCTTCCTCTGTACAGAAGACGTTTCCTACCTTGAGGCAGGCGCTCCCTATTACGATTACTATGCTCCAAGTGGCTGGTGCTACTGCTGGAACGACGTATGGAGCGGTGCAGCTTGCGTATGGGCACGAATCAATCAGGAATATCCCGAAGTTGACCTTATCAATATGTTAAGAAAAGCTCAGGGCAAGAACGAATATGTATTCGAAAACATCTGGGAACAGGTTCAGAAGTGTCTCCCCACATGGCAGGGACTTGAAACTCCTCAGGGATACGCATTTCTCAATCAGTGGGGTTCAGCTCGTTACAACACAGCAATGCAGCTTATCGGACTTGTATATGACAAGTACACAAACAACGGTCAGCCCGGAGAATTCTCCAAGTGGGCACAGAAGCAGATGCATTACCTCATGGGTGAAAACGACCTTACCTTCGAGGAATCCGCAGAAACAGGCGGTCCCACACACGGAAGCAGAAGCCTTATCGTAGGTTATAACGAGAACTCTGCAAGATTCCCACACCACAGAGCCGCTTCAGGTCTTACAAAGTGTGAAGACCCCGATGAGCACAGATATGTTCTCTACGGCGCTCTCGCAGGCGGCCCCGGCTCCTCCGATGAGCATAACGATATGACATCCGACTGGATTGACAACGAGGTTACAATTGACTATAACGCTGCATTTGTTGGTGCTTGCGCAGGTCTTTACGAATTCTTCGGTACAGAAGATATGGCTCCCACAAAGAACTTCCCACCCGACCCTAAGTTCATTCAGGGCGAAGGCGGCGGAAATAACTACTGGATTAACGCTTGCGGTATCGATGACCTTAACGCAGACGGCTGCGGAGTTACAAAGGTATCATTCATGGTAATGACTGATTCCACAAAGGGTTCAAAGGAAATCTCAGTAAGATACTATTTCAATTCAAAGGAAATCTCCAATATTGACAGCGTAAAGGCATCTGAGCTTTACGACCAGGCTGCTGTTGAAGCTGCTCCCGCTGACGGCGTTATTACAGGAATTCACAAGTACGACAAGCTTGCAGATACTTATTATGTTGAAATCAAGTTCGACGATTATAAGATTGCAAACTCAGGCAAGAAGTATCAGTTTACTGTAGGTATGTACTACGGCGATACTTGGGATCCTACAAATGATACAAGCTACGACGGACTTGAAATTTACAAAGTTGATGACGCATTCTTCGGCACAGGCAACGAAGTAAAGGCTGAAGGTATTTGTATCTACGACGGTGACGTACATGTAGGCGGTATTGAGCCTGACGGTTCACTTCCAGAAGTTCCAGAGCCTTCGGAGCCCACTGAACCCGATGTTACAACAACTAAGCCCACAACTACAAAGCCAAAGACAACAACAACTGTTTCAGATAACTCCGGCGGAGATAAAACAACTACTCCTAAGGATATTCTTGCAGGTGACGCAAACTGCGACGGCAAGGTAACAATTGCCGATTCCACAGCTATCCTCCAGTCTATCGGAAACCCCGACAAGTACGGTCTTTCTGAGCAGGGTACACTCAATGCAGACGTTGACGGAGTTGACGGTATAACTGCAGGAGATGCACTTACAATTCAGAAGTACGACGCAAAACTTATCGATAAACTTCCTTTATAATGTAATACTCACGAAAGGGACAGCACCGCGCTGTCCCTTTTTCATAAGTGGACAGATTATTTATCCCTCTATATAATACATTCGGATAAAGTCAAAAAAAACGGACACGATTTTTGCGATTCTGGACATATTCTTTTAATGATAATGAGATTTTTGTATCATCTTCCATACTTCCCAATACTGAATGATTCTAATTTACTTAAAAACAAAATCTAAATATTTCTACCTACTAACAAAACATTCCCAAACCTATTGAAAATTTTAAAAAAAGCCCTTGACAAAGGGAAAAATATGTGATATAATGTATTTACCTCATTTGGGGTTATTTTTTATGTCTGTTTTTCGGACATACCTGCCCCGCCGAGGGAGGCAAACAACCTATCTCTGTTAAAACAGAGGAAGTAATCTATTCAGGAGGTGCCGATATGAGAGTAAAAATTACATTGGCATGCACAGAGTGCAAGCAGCGTAATTACGTTTCCAAGAAGAACAAGAAGAACGATCCCGACAGAATCGAAATGAAGAAGCATTGCAAATTCTGCCGCAAGCACACTCTTCACAAGGAAACAAAGTAATCGGAGGGAGTATTTTTATGGCTAAGAATAAAGAAAATACAGCTTCCGAAGTATCCAAGAAAAAGGATAAAAAGGAAAAAAATTCCGAAAAGAAGCAGCCTAACAAGGTTGCAAAGTGGTTCAAGGAACTTAAAATCGAATTCAAAAAAGTCGTTTGGCCTTCAAAGAAAACTGTTATCAATAACACAAGCGTTGTTCTCGCAGTTGTTGTTGCATCAGCTATTCTCGTTGGACTCCTCGATACTGGCTTCCTTGGACTTTTACGTCTTATCTACGAACAGCAGTGACATTTGGAAATCTGAAGGAGGATTAGTTTATGTCAGAAGCAGCTAAGTGGTACGTTGTACACACCTATTCAGGCTACGAGAATAAAGTTGCCCAGAATATTGAAAAGGTTGTTGAAAACCGTAAGCTTCACGAGCTTATCCAAGAGGTCAGAGTTCCTACCGAAAGGGTTATCGAATCTGTCAACGGCAAGGAAAAGGAAATTGAACGCAAAACCTTCCCCGGTTACGTTCTTATTAAAATGGTAGTTACCGACGATACATGGTATATCGTAAGAAACACCAGAGGCTGCACAGGCTTCGTCGGACCTGCTTCCGCTCCTACTCCCCTCACAGAAGAAGAAGTAAAGAAGACATTCGGCGTAGATGTATCAACACCTATTATCGAAGTAAACTTCAAAGAGGGCGACAGCGTTCAGATATCCGGTACCGCTATGGACGGCTTCATTGGAGTTGTTCAGAGCATCAATTTCGAAGACCGTACAGTTGATCTTCTTGTATCAATGTTTGGTCGTGAAACACCCACAACCCTGCCTATAAGTCAGGTTATTGCGGTGGATTAATCAATTTTTAAAAAGAAGCCCGCGGGCTTCAGTGGGAGAGAATAATCAGTACTACTGATTTACAAAGTCTCGCCATTTACCACATTTATGGAGGTGCGAATACATGGCACAGAAAGTAGTTGGCTACATTAAGCTTCAGATCGCAGCAGGAAAGGCTACTCCTGCACCGCCTGTTGGACCTGCACTCGGTCAGCACGGCGTTAATATCATGGCATTCACAAAGGAATTCAATGAGAGAACAAAGAACGACATCGGTATGATTATCCCTGTTGTTATTACTGTTTACGCAGACCGTTCATTCTCATTCATCACAAAGACTCCCCCTGCAGCAGTTCTTATCAAGAAGGCTTGCAATATCAACAGCGGTTCGGGAGTTCCCAATAAGACTAAAGTTGCTAACATCACAAAGGAGCAGATCCAGAAGATCGCTGAGCAGAAGATGCCCGATCTCAACGCTGGTTCCCTTGAAGCAGCTATGAGCATGATCGCAGGTACAGCTCGTTCAATGGGCGTTGTAGTTGTTGACTAATTTAAATTAACTTGAATGATGATACGGGTATCCCCCGTTCAGAGTTCTATTGGTGGGAGGAAAATTCCGCTAATCGGATAGCTATAGGCATCCGATATTACCACTTAAATAGGAGGAAATATAATGAAACACGGCAAGAAATATGTTGACAGTGCAAAGACTGTCGATTATGCAAAGCTTTATGAGTCCGTTGAGGCTCTCGAATTAGTTTGCCAGAATGCAAAGGCAAAGTTTGATGAAACTGTTGAATCTCATATCCGTCTCGGTGTTGACTCACGTCACGCTGACCAGCAGGTTAGAGGCGCTGTTGTACTTCCCAACGGTACAGGTAAGAACGTAAAGGTTCTCGTATTCTGTAAGGAAGATAAGTACGAGGCTGCTCAGGCTGCAGGCGCTGAGTTCGTTGGCGGTATGGATCTCGTTGATAAGATTCAGAAAGAAAACTG
>JAFXDK010000033.1 GCA_017521805.1 Ruminococcus sp.
AAAGCTTTCGGAGTTGAAATCGCAGGTGTTATTGTCGAAATCAACCCACTGTTCCACATTATCCTGACAGAGATAACAGAATAATCCATATCTGCTATAAAATGACCATTTATCGCCTATATACATATTTTCGGGCATATTATCAACAACCTCGAAAAATTCGTCCATTGTCCAGTTGCTGTACTCTCTGCCAAGCACCTCACTCCACGCTATACTACATTGTACACAAAATCTGTCTGACATAAAATAAAGCTTATCTCCTGTTTCATAGGCTTCAAGGACGTTGGGCATAATATCCTCACGGGATAAACCGCCATAGGTGTCCATAAGCTCGTACATATCAGCAAATACACCTATATTTGTGTAACTCTGAACTGTATCGAGGTCTGAATAACAATAAATATCGGGGGAATTATCCGACAGCACATCGGCTCGCAGTGCATCTGTGCCGTATTCGTAAGTTCTGACCTCAACTTCATATTCGTCACTTGATTTATTGAAAGTTGCTGCAAGGTCGTCAATTGTTGTATTTATACCGTCAAGGGCGAGAACAACTTTTTCACGGGTTTCAACGTAATCATCGGGGCGGACAGTGAGCAGGACAACAGATTGCACGCCCTCATTCGTAACAGTAAAGGCGGCGAATTTTCCCTCCCCTACGCAGCTTACGTCATACACCTCGGTTAAATTCACACGGGAACTTACAAAATCCAACAGCTTTACAGTCTGTCCGTCAGCGGTCATGCCGTAGATACCCTGCTGCATAACTCCGAAAAGGCTGTAATCCCCTGCACCTGTGAAGATTTCCCCAGACCTGCGTATGTATTCCCCGAATTTTGTTGGATTATCAGCATATTTCAGGCTTTCATCGGTATAGCAGTAATCCTCCCACCTTGAAGCCACAAGCCGCCCCTGTGCATCAACAGCATAGACGGTATTCATGTTTTCTTCAAGCTCTGTCATAACTCCGTTTTCGTCAATGACATAGTTTCTGTCAATTGAGCTGAGATAATATTTTCCGTCGTGATAAATTATCTCTGTTATGCTGTACATCATATTGTATGAATCAGGGATAGCCTCAACATTGAGATATCCGATTTTTTCGCCGTTGGGATTATAGCTGTAAAATTCTATTTTGGGCACAGCGTTTGCGTAATATTCCTCATAATCTGTGGAAATATCTCCGTCGTATTCGCCATATACGGTAACCAGATGAATTGTGCCGTCCGGTGCTATATAGCATTGGCTGTTATACGTAAGGTCACCATTTGAAAGAACCAGATTCTCAGTTTCTTTCATATTCTCGTCGTAATACTGAACGCAGTACTCCATTTTATTATTCTGGTATACAAGGGCTGTTCCCTTTTCCGCTATGTAATCCAATGAGAGATGATAGCTGAAATCATCCGGCATGGGAAATTCCTCTGATTTGTAAATCGTCTGGGTTACAACAGGGACAACAGGAGCTTTTTCAGGCTCTGTTTTCTTTTCGGTGCATCCTGTCATTGCGCAGATAATTGATAATCCGCATATAAACGCTGTTAATTTTTTCATAGTACGTCCTCCTTAGGCTTTTTTCACAAAATATAATAATTCATTTTGTATATTTACAATAATTAAAGTGATTTTTTATCATCTTCTATATATAAGTGATTTTAAAAGCCCAAAAAGACGAAATAACATATTTAATTTATTAATTTCGTATGATTGTACAAATTGGATGATGTTAGTTTGTTAATATGCAACAAAACCAAGGCAAACTCTTATCATTTTAAAGGGGACGCTCTCTCTTGCAGAGCACTTGAACGCTACGCAGGGCTTTGTCCTGCACCCACCATGATGCCCGCGGGGGCTCCCCGCCGCTGTCTCTGGACTCTGCTAAAAGGTTTCACCCTTTAGAATCCCATTCAAAAAAACAGCACCTATCAACTGATAAATGCTGTTTCATTTCTTTTCAATTGTAATTATATATCCCGTTGAGCCGTCACCTGAAATCTCATAATTTCCGCTTAGCGGCACGCTGAGATATGTTACATCACTATTTGAGGGTACACTGTATATCTCATATGTTCTGTCATCGGTATTGCATACAATTGGATTTTCTCTTGTATATCCCTTGACATAAGCTACATATTCCTCCAGACACCAGTTATTCGCTTTCATTATCATTGCGTGGGGCTTGCCAACATATCTGAGATGCCATGGATAATATTCCTCGCCTGTTATCTCCGTTTTACCCTGTGGATAGCGCACGATATATCCGTAATCACTGCAATTATCAACAACCCACTTTTCCGCATCATCGCCGTCATATGCAATAATTGAATCTCTGCCAACAATTGCCACATCTACAGTGTTTCCTGTTTTGCTGTCGGCAAAAGGTATGGGACATGGAGAGCCTGCGCCTGTAAGAGTTGCATCTGTGCCGTATATAGCAAAGTCTGTTAAATTTGTAGCCTCGTTGTAGGCTTTCATCATATTGTTGAAGCCGTCGGCGGCATCTTTATTAAGTGGAAAATAATCGCCTAGAGTTGAATAACAGTCGTTTTTATACATTGCAAGATTTACGCTGTCTTCTGATTTATCAGCTATAACTGTCATATCGTTCTTATACGGAACAAGTTTTCCCTTAAATATATCATCTTTTGTTACAGTTTTGGATGTACATCCCGGCTCTGCTATAGAGGGAGATGTAGGCAGTTCACCGTCAATTCCGCTTACAAGGGTTGGCGAAGCACTTCCCTTTCCACCCGGCTGTACGAAATTACCCTCCTCAAAAATATACTGACTTGTATCCAGCGGGTTGAAGTAACGTACACCTGAATAAATGGCGCAAAGAAGCACTACCGACCCTGCCATAGCGGCGGCAAGACGGCTGATCTTCAATTTTTCTTTTTTCATTTTTTACAGTCGTCCTCCGATTGTTCTACACATTTGTTTTTTCTGTTTTTTACAGCTTTTTGCTGTTTATATTTATTCTTATATAATATTATAATACATAATTAAACAAAAGTCAACCCGATATTGACAAATACTCCCATTTGCACAAAGATAATCAGCTTTTCAACATCATTCGACTTTCGATTGTTGAAAACTATGTGGAAAAGCTGTTTGTATAAGGTTGACAGACGTTTAAAATCCGTTGAAAACTGTTGACAGCCGTTTACCCACGCCCGCACTTTTGTGCAACTGTAACAAAAACGGCTGTACAGAAAATCCCGTACAGCCATATTTTGCATATTTTTAAAGTTGTTTTTAACCGAATACAGTAAGAAGGAATCCAGCTGCTATTGCAGAGCCGATAACGCCTGCAACGTTTGGTCCCATAGCGTGCATAAGCAGGAAGTTTGAAGGATTTGCTTTCTGTCCCTCCATCTGTGATACTCGGGCTGCCATTGGAACGGCAGATACACCTGCTGAACCAATGAGAGGATTAACCTTTCCGCCTGTAAGTACGTACATGAGCTTACCAACAAGAAGTCCGCCAACTGTGGAGAAACAGAATGCTGTAAGTCCAAGTACGATGATAAGGAGTGTCTTGAGGTTAAGGAAGCTGTCAGCTGCTGTTGTAGCACCAACAGAAATTCCGAGGAATACTGTTACGATATTCATAAGAGCATTCTGAACTGTGTCAGAAAGTCTCTCTGTAACTCCACACTCTCTCCAGAGGTTACCAAGCATGAGACAGCCGATAAGCGGAGCTGTTGAGGGAAGAAGAAGTATTACGAACATTGCAACAATGATAGGGAAGATAATCTTCTCTGTCTTTGAAACAACTCTGTTCTGCTCCATTTTAACCTTACGTTCTTTCTCTGTTGTGAGAAGCTTCATAAGAGGCGGCTGAATCATAGGAATAAGTGCCATATATGAATAAGCCGCAATTGCAATAGGTCCGAGAAGCTCGGGAGCAAGCTTTGTTGTAAGGAAGATAGCTGTAGGACCGTCGGCACCGCCGATGATACCGATTGAAGCAGCCTGATTTCCTGTGAAGAAGCCTGAAGCTGCTGCTCCGAAGAATGCAAGGAATACACCCATCTGTGCAGCTGCTCCGAGAAGCAGGCTCTTGGGGTTAGCAATAAGGGGACCGAAGTCTGTCATAGCACCTACGCCCATGAAGATAAGTGAGGGGTAAATACCAGCCTTAACGCCGATGTAAAGTATGTCGAGAAGTCCTCCGCTTGCAAGGATATGACCGTAGCTGTGATAATGTTCACTGTTCGGGTCAAGGAAATCTGTCCATAAGTCAGGGTGATAAAGGGCATCTGCCGAATCAGGTCCGAAGTAGGACAGGTTTACAAGCAGACAGCCGAATGCGATACCTACAAGGAGAAGGGGCTCGAACTTTTTCTTGATTCCGAGGTAGAGAAGAACACATGATATAGCTATCATTATAAGATTCTTCCAGCCTCCGTCAACGAAAAAGCTGTTGAAGCCTGAACCCTCCCAGAGATCTTTAAGGGTCTGAAGAATATCCATTTTCCGCCCTCCTTACGCAATGATTACCAGGGGAGCGCCTGTATCAACAACTGCACCCTTGCTTGTTACGATCTGTGCAACAGTGCCGTCCTTTGGAGCAACGATTTCGTTCTCCATTTTCATAGCTTCGAGGATAACGAGTATCTGTCCCTCCTTGACTGTATCGCCCTGATTTACATCGATACGGAGAATGTTTCCGGGCATGGGAGCTGCAACTGTTTCACCTGCTGCAAGATTTACGGGTGCTGCAGGTGCAGGGGCTGCGGCTGGTGCAGCGGCTGGTGCGGCTGCCACGGGAACTGCGGCTGGTGCTGGTGCAAGTGCCTCATATTCGTCAAGGAGAATTGCCTTGCCCTTTTCTACTTCAACCTCATAGGTTTTTCCGTTTAAAGTTACTTTATACTTCATAATTATTTTACCTCCTTAATGGATATAAATCTCAGCTCGTTGAGGGGTGTCTGCATCTTATCAGCAACGATAGCCATAATCATAGCGGCATCCTTTTCGTCAATGCCATTGAGCTTTATGTGACCTGCTGAACCGGGAGCGGCAGGAGCATCCTTAACAGATGCAGGAGCTGCTTTTGTCTCAGTTTTTGCCTCAGCAGCCTTTGCAGCAGCTGCCTTTGCATCACGCTTTTTGAAGATAGAGCCTGTGATATAGAGAATAACCATAAGCATAACAATGCCTAAGAATACTACTCCGTAACCAACAACAGCAACGAGAGCGGCATCGCCTATTTCCATATTAGTACCGCTGTCTGTTGTCTGAGCAGCGAGAAGTGCTAAATTCATTACTTTAAACTCCTTTCCGAGTAATATATCGGGAAAATTACATTTCCTCGATAGTATAGATTACTTCCTTTTCAGCCTCAGCCTTGCGGTTTTCAAGGAACTTAAGAGTCTGGTCGGGATAGCAGATATAGCTCATGATATCTTCTTCGCAGCGGCAGAGGTCGCCCAGTGCTTCCTTAGCTGCAGCGAAGTCCTCGCCTGTACGCTTAACATCTTCTACACGGCAATCAACGGGCTGGTCATCGCCGAGAACTTTCTTGGAGAGCTCAGGATCAATAGGAGCGGGAGCAATACCGTACTCACCCTTGATGTAGTTCTTTACTTCCTTGGAAATATTCTTGTAACGCTCACCGATAAGCACGTTTGTTACAGCCTGATTTCCTACCATCTGGGAAAGAGGTGTTACGAGAGGAGGATAACCGAGGTCAGCACGTACCTTTGGAATCTCAGCAAGTGCAGCCTCGAACTTGTCCATAGCGTGCATATCTGTAAGGTTAGCAATCATATTTGAAAGCATACCGCCGGGAACTTTGTAAACAAGTGCCTGAGCATCTGTTGCAAGGCTCTTGGGGTTGAGCTGGCCGTTATCAACATACTTCTGCTTGATAGGCTTGAAGTATTCGTCAACCTTATTGATAATGTCCTCGTTGAGACCTGTGTCAATGCCGTACTGCTGGAGTGCGTAGAACATTGTCTCTGTGGAGGGCTGTGATGTACCGCCTGAGAATGAAGAACAAGCTGTGTCGATTACGTCGATTCCTGATTCGATAGCCTTCATGATTGTCATGTAAGCCATACCTGTTGTGCAGTGTGTGTGGAGAACAAGCGTCATATCACCGATAGCGTCCTTGATGCCCTTGATGAGATGCTCAGCCTCGTAAGGTGACATTGTTCCTGCCATATCCTTGAGACAGATTGTATCAAAGCCCATTGTCTTGAGCTCCTTGCACATCTCGATATACTTTTCAACAGTGTGAACAGGGCTCTGTGTGTAGGAAATACAGCCTGATGCAACTGTCTTTTTATTTGCATACTTCTTTGTAGCGTTGAGAGCTGTCTCGATGTTTCTGAAATCGTTGAGAGCGTCGAAGATACGGATTACGTCGATACCATTCTTGATTGAAAGCTCGATGAACTTTTCAACAACATCGTCGTGGTAGTGCTTGTAACCAAGAAGATTCTGTCCTCTGAGAAGCATCTGCAATCTTGTGTTAGGGAGATTCTTCTTGAGATTTCTCAGTCTCTCCCACGGGTCCTCGTTAAGATAACGGAGACAGGAATCAAATGTAGCTCCTCCCCAGCATTCAATGGAGTAATATCCTGCTTTGTCCATATCGGCAAGGATTCCCTCATAGTCGGCATAGGGCAGACGTGTAGCCATTAATGACTGGTTCGCGTCACGCAGAACTGTTTCGGTAAGCTGTACTTTTTTCATGTAACATCCTCCTGAAAATATAATATATTAATGAGAGTATTTCCGTGCATATCAAGCAGATTTCCCTTACTCTCATATTATGTAATTGAAAAAAATCCAATCAAATTAATTATATCATATCTCTCAAAAGATTTCCAGTATTTTAATATATTTTTTTATTTTAATTATATAAGAAGCTATGAGCTTTTTTAGCCGTTAGCCTTTAGCATTAAATCTGCGGCTAAGGGCTAACGGCTTATTATATCACGTATTTCTGAATCTGCATCCTCTATGCGCTTTTTCAGCTCCCTTGCTGTCATACGCATTGCTCCGCTCCCCAGTATTATCATCTGCTCAACTCCGTCTGAGGTTGCCACGCGTACACGATGTTTTCCTGATAATTCATGAGTTACACGCTCAATATAACTATCAGCAGTTTCAGATTCTTTCGTATAAACAACATTTACATTGAAATGCCGCTCAACTTCACGGTGCTTGCCCTTGACCTTATATGCATCAAAAACAATTATTATTTCATATCCGCACCAACCCTGATAGTTGCTTAGAATATTTATAAGCTCCCCTCTTGCCGCGTCCAGATTTGTCTCCGCAATTTTTTTAAGCTCGTCCCATGCAAATATTATATTGTAGCCGTCCACAAGAAGATAATCGGGACCTTCGTAATTTGGCAGTTTCACAGGCTTTGAGTAGTCCTTTTTCACCTTTGCGGATTTGAAAGCCTTTCTCGGTTCACGTTCAATTTTTCCGTAGGTACGCTCAAAAATCTCCATAAGCTCCTCCTCTGAGGCGGCTTTAGGAGCTGTATTTCTCCGTATGCGGACAGGCACATCTTTCTCCTCAGATTCTGCGCCGAGACAGCGTGGCAGATGCATATATTCCGCTGATTCTGTCCATTTTATATTCATTCCCGCACCGTGACTGCAAAAAACGGAATCTGCTGTATTTTCAACATCTCCGTCGCAGTCGTAACCAATTTTTTCGATTATTTCCTCAGCATTATGACACTCTCTGTAACCGCCGTTTATGCAGGTCAATCTGCCTTTTCCACGGGTATATCCCACAACTTCCGAAATATAGTCGTTCATCTCAGCAACAGGGGCAGAACCACGTATTACAGCCATTTCCCCTGCTGTTTCGGGCGAACTGAAATCCGCTGACATTCGCTGTAAATCAGCCAACGCCCTGCCTGTATTTTCCATAGGAATTTCCAGTTCATAATCGTAAAATGGTTCAAGGAGAATATTCTCAACATTACGCAAGCCGTGACGAACTGCACGATATGTCGCCTGTCGGAAATCCCCTCCCTCGGTATGTTTCAGATGTGCTTTTCCTGCACAAATCGTGATTTTCATATCTGTAATTGGCGAACCTGTCAGCGTGCCGATATGTTCTTTTTCTTCAAGGTGGGTGAGAATAAGTCTCTGCCAGTTCAGAGCCAAGTCGTCCTCGTGAACAGCGGAATCGAATACAAGTCCGCTTCCACGGGGCAATGGTTCAAGTATAAGATGTACTTCGGCATAGTGGCGCAGAGGCTCATAATGCCCCATACCCTCAACTATATCCGCAATTGTTTCCTTGTAGGCAACAGCGCCGCTGCCGAATGTAACTTCATAGCCGAAACGCTCCTGTACAATACGGCTGAGCACTTCAAGCTGAACTGCCCCCATAAGCTGAATATGTATCTGCCGAAGCTGTTCATTCCAGACAATATGTAGTTGCGGGTCCTCATCTTCCAGACGACGCAGTTCTTTCAGCGCGTCAAACACGTTTTTTTCTGGCGGAAGCATAACCTGATATGTCATGACCGGCTCTAAAAAGGCTCTTTCGGAGTTAGGAATACAGCCGATACCCTGCCCAGAATATGTGTTTTCCAGACCCGTAACTGTGCACACCTCCCCTGCGTATGCCATGTCTGCGGTGCGGAATCTCTCGGCAGAATAAAAGCGAAGTGAACTTATCTTTTCGCTGATTTCTTCACCCTCTTGAGAATTATATGTAATTTC
The DNA here is from genome assembly GCA_017521805.1 of Ruminococcus sp. Taxonomy (GTDB): domain Bacteria; phylum Bacillota; class Clostridia; order Oscillospirales; family Ruminococcaceae; genus Ruminococcus. The sequence continues at coordinate 8,709 of JAFXDK010000033.1, forward strand.
AGAGCGGACTTTTAATGCTCCGCCCATGATTTTCAGATGTGTAAGCCTTGTGCCCTTGCTGTCGTAGGAGATTTTATATACCTTTGCGCCGAATTCGTCGGAGTACTCCCCTGCTATTGTGTACCTGTCCAGAGCGTCAAGAAGCTCATCAATGCCGCTAAGTTTCAGTGCAGAACCAAAAAAACAAGGAAAAATCCGCCTTTGCGCAATGGCTGTTGAGATATCCTCATCTGTAAGGCTGTCGGATTCAAGAAAAGCTTCCATAAGTTCCTCATCACAGGCGGCGGCATTTTCCGCAAGTTCTGATGAATCCGAAAAATCAGCTATATTAAGAGATAGACGAGTTCTGAGGTTGTCAAGAATGTGAAGCCTGTCCGCACCTGTCAAATCCATTTTGTTGACAAATATAAAAACGGGAACTTCGTATCTCTGCAAAAGCTTCCACAGGGTTGCAGTATGGCTCTGTACGCCGTCAGTTCCGCTTATAACCAATACAGCATAATCCAGAACCTGCATTGTACGCTCTGTTTCTGCAGAGAAATCAACGTGTCCTGGGGTATCAAGGAGAGTGAAATGTGTATCGCCGCGGCTCAGTTCCGCCTGACTTGCAAATATGGTAATGCCGCGGTCACGCTCTATTGAATTTGTATCAAGAAAGGAATTGCGGTTGTCTACTCTGCCCAGACTGCGAATCTCTCCCGTTTTGTAGAGCATAGCTTCTGCAAGGGTAGTTTTTCCCGAATCCACATGAGCTGTAATGCCGAGAATTATATTTTTCATATATAGTTTTCCTTTGTTGTATTATTGAATTCATTATATCATATTTATTGAATTTGTTCAAGGGGTTCCCAAAAAAGAAAAGCTGATTAAATCTGATACAAATTGCATATCAGATTTAATCAGCTTTGATATTGCTCCACCAATTATACCTTGCCAAAAAGACGAAAGCAGAAAGGAAATTTATCAAGGAAGAAAAACGCAGGAATGCTGTCGCATTTCAAGTTTTTCTGACGCAGAGAAATTTTCTTTATGCCGAGTATTTGA
>JAFXDK010000034.1 GCA_017521805.1 Ruminococcus sp.
CGGTGTGTTCGTTATACCCTGTTTTCAACAGTTTTGCACTTTTTCACTTTTTAAATTTTAAAAAAGTCCGAGTAGACCATTTACATGGCTCACTCGGACTTTTGGTTTCACTTTTTTTACAGCGCCTTTTGATTGTCTAAAAAATTGTAGTAATTTTTTAGGGGACGCTCTCTCTTGCAGAGCGTCCCCTCTTTCAAAACAGTCCACAGGACTGTTTTGAAATTCACCCCTTGCAGAGCGCTTGAACGCTATGTGGGACGCTGTCCCACACCCTGCCAGAGACGCTGTCTCTGGACTCTGCTAAAGGGCTTTGCCCTTTAGAATCCCATTCCATAGTTTTTACATATCGAAGCCTCCGAGAATTTTCGGAGGCTTTGTTTCATTATATTATCTGCACATTTCTTCAAGCCATTTTATCATGGCTTCGAATCCCGATTCACTGCGTTCAAATTCCATTTCGTTTTCTATTTCAGCCTTTTCAGAACAAAGTCTGCCATGCCATGTCATTGCTTTCAGATTATCGCCGTTTTTGATCTTATAGGTGAAATCTCCGAGACTTCCTGAATAATCGTTTCCGCTGCTGAAATAGTAGTATCGGGGGATATCCAGTATAGCTGATGCGCTTGTCTGTGATGACATATTATATCCTCCCCTCAAAATAATGAATTGCTTCTTCAAGATTGTTGTAAACTCCGCTGAGCATGGGCATAAGCTCCTCATCAGGCGGTGTCATATCGGGAATCATTATTGCCTGACAGCCTGCGGAATATGCGGATTTTATGCCGTTTGGGGAATCCTCAAAGGCTGTGCACTCCTGAGGTGGAAGTCCAAGCTGTGATGCGGCTGTAAGATATATTTCGGGGTCGGGCTTTCCTGTTGTGACCATATCGCCGCAGACAATTGTGTCAATATAACTTAAAACATTGATTTTTTTAAGATACATCAGCGTTCTCTCACGGGGTGTTGCAGTTGCTACAGCAATTTTTATGCCGTTATCCCTGAGATAGCCGTAAAGCTCAAATAGTCCCTTTTTGATGTCAATGCCGTTTTCTGCAATATGAGCGTTTATAAGCTCTGTACGCCTTGCCCGTACATCTTCTGTGGGGAAATCCTCTCCAAAAAAGCCTTTGAGCATGGGAATTGAAAATTTCCGTGCAAGGCTTCGTATTGCGAAAACGTGCGTATCCTCCATGGTATAGCCGAAATCAGCCGCCGCCTGTTTCCAGTAGCGGAGATAAAGCTTTTCCGTATCTATCATAAGCCCGTCCATATCGAAAACGGCGCCTTTGACAATTGTTTTGTTCATTGGCATCACCAATTAATCATCCATGAATACATGCCCTCGTACTGACGGGCTGAGCTGTTCCATGAGAAGTCTGTTTCCATACCGCGCTTTACCATAGCTTCCCACTCTTTGCGATGGTCAAAGTATATGCTCTTTGAGTAGTTGATAACTCCCAGCATTTCTTCACCGTTATAGTTGGCAAAGGAGAAGCCAGTACCTACACCGTCAAACTCGTTATATGGCTGTACTGTATCTTTCAGGCCGCCTGTTTCACGTACAATCGGCACTGTACCATATCTGAGGGCAATAAGCTGTGTAAGACCGCAGGGCTCAAAGAGTGAGGGCATAAGCATAGTGTCAGCGGCCGCATAAAGCTTGTGTGCCAACTGGTCGGAATAAAGAATATTTGCAGAAACTCTCTCGGGATATTTCCACTGATAATGTCTGAACATATTCTCATACTGCGGGTCACCTGTGCCGATAACCACAAACTGAGTATTTTCGTCGCAGATTCGCTCAATTGCATAATTTACAAGGTCAAGACCTTTCTGGTCTGTGAGACGGGAAATTATGGCAATCATATATTTGTTTTCGTCTACGGGGAGACCAAGTTCAGCCTGTAATTTCTTTTTATTGATAGCTTTCTGCTTTTTGAAATTCTTTACGGTATACTTTGCGAATATCTGGCTGTCATCGGCTGGATTATATACATCGTAGTCGATACCGTTGACAATTCCTCTTAAAGATGCAGACCTTGCGCGGAGAAGTCCGTCAAGCTGTTCGCCGTAGAATGGATATTTTATTTCCTCGGCGTAAGTCTCGGAAACTGTTGTGATATAATCGGCATACACAAGACCGCCCTTAAGCATATTTGCGTCCTTTTTGAATTCAAGCTTATCGGGAGTGAACATATAATCGGGAAGTCCTGTATTGAACTGGAATGTTTCGATATCCCATACACCCTGAAATTTCAGGTTGTGAATTGTCATAATTGACTTTGTTCCGCTGTAGAAAGGATTTGTTGCAAAGGTTGAGTGGAGAAAGACAGGAATGAGGGATGCCTGCCAGTCGTGGCAATGGATGATATCGGGGCGGAAATTTATAACTGGCATAATTGCAAGTACTGCTTTGCAGAAGAATGTGAAACGCTCGATATCCCACTTCAAGTCAGAGGAATATGGCGCATCGCACTTAAAATAATATTCGTTATCTACGAAATAGAACTTGATACCGTTGTATTCGTACTCCATAATTCCTACGTGAACGCTTTCGTTGTGCATGCCGTAGTCCATATAGAAATGTGTGACATATTTGAAATTATCTCTGAACTTTGCAGGGATACAGGTATAATAGGGGAGGATAACTCTTACATCGAATTCCTCTTTGTTGATATAGCGTGGCAGTGCGCCGCATACGTCAGCCAATCCGCCTGTTTTGATGAATGGCACACATTCGGAAGCGGCAAATAAAATATTTTTCATAGTGTAAACTCCTTGATACTTTATATATTATATATTCTGTATGTTATTATTATACACCAAAAACCGTTGATAGTCAATAGAAAAATATTAAGTTTATACAAAATTTTCTTTTATTGAAATAGTACTTTTCAAAAATAGAAAAGTATGGTATAATATATTGTAGTTACTATATTGTATATAAATATTGTAAAACGGAGTAGAATTTTATGGCGAACAATTCTTTTATTGCTGCTAAACAGGCGGCTTTGAAACATTATTTCAGCCGTATGAACGATATGCAGCAGCAGGCTGTGTTTACGGTCAACGGCCCTGTGCTTGTCCTTGCAGGTGCGGGAAGCGGTAAAACTACCGTTATTGTTAATCGTATAGCTAATCTTATTAATTTCGGCAATGCATTCTTTGACGAATCCAGAACAGGTTCTGACAGCGATATTCAGTTCCTTAATGACTATGCCGCAGGTAAAACAGATGATTTCGATACCCTCCGTGATATCGTTGCTGTGAATCCTGTTAAGCCATGGAATATCCTTGCTATTACCTTTACTAACAAGGCGGCAGGGGAGCTGAAAGAACGTCTGGAATCCATGCTTGGCGATGAGGGTGCAGGTATTCATGCCTCAACATTCCATTCCGCTTGTATGAGAATACTCAGAAGCGAAATTGAAAATCTTGGATTCAGCAAGGATTTCACTATATATGATTCCTCAGACAGTCAGCGACTTATAAAGAATCTCATTACGGAGCTTGATTATAGTGAAAAGCAGTTCCTGCCTAAAGCTGTACTTGCAGAAATCAGCATGGCAAAGGATAAAATGGTATCTCCTGAACAGCTTCTTGATGAAGCAGGTGCGGATTATCGCCGCAAGGTAATTGCGCGAATCTACAAGGCTTATATGGAGCGCCTCAGAACTGCTAATGCGCTTGATTTTGATGATATCCTCTGCAAAACTGTCGAGCTGTTTGACCAGTTCCCTGATATACTTGAAAAATACCGCAACCGCTATAAATACATAATGGTTGACGAATATCAGGATACAAACCACGTTCAGTTTAGACTTGTTTCTCAGCTTTCTGAGGGACATAAGAATATCTGCGTTGTGGGTGATGACGACCAGAGTATCTACCGTTTCAGAGGTGCGAATATCGAAAATATTCTCGGATTTGAAGAACAGTTTGAGGGTGCGGCTGTAATTCGTCTTGAACAGAATTACCGTTCAACTCAGACAGTTCTCAATGCTGCGAATTCAGTTATTTCAAATAATTTCGGACGTAAGGCGAAAACTCTCTGGACAAAGGGCGATAAGGGCGATAAAATCCTCTGGTATAAGGCTGCCGATGAAAACGATGAGGCAAACTTTATCGCAGAAACAATCAAAGCTGATTATGAAGCAAACGGAAAATACAGCAGAAATGCTGTTCTCTATCGTATGAATGCTCAGTCAAATATTATCGAACGTGCTTTAGTGAGAGCTGATATCCCTTACAGAGTATACGGCGGTATGCGCTTCTATGACCGCAAGGAAATCAAGGACGTTACTTCTTATCTTGCATTTATAAATAATCCCAACGATATGCTGAGATTCAGACGTATTATCGGTGAGCCAAAGAGAAGTATCGGTGATTCTACTGTTGCTCTTATTGATGATATCTGCCGCGATTTGAAATTAAATCCCTATGAAGTTATGCGGGATTGTGAGCAGTATGCGCCCCTTTCCAAAAAGGTTTCTGCTCTTAAAGCGGCGGCTGAAATGTTTGGTGAGCTTATTGATATGGTTGATGAAGTTCCTCTTGATGAGCTTCTGGACGCTGTTCTTACAAAAACAGGTTATCTCAATTACCTGAAAAATCAGGAGAACGGTGAAAATAAAATTGAAAACGTAAACGAGCTCCGCACATCTGTGATTAGATATATGGAGCAGGCTGATAATCCTACTCTCAGCGGATTCCTTGAAGAAACAGCACTCTTTACCGACGCTGATGAGGCGGAGGGCGATAACGACAGAGTTGTTCTCATGACTATCCACTCCGCAAAGGGACTTGAATTCGATAATGTGTTCCTTATCGGCATGGAGGATGGAATTTTCCCCGGTTCACGTTCTCTTGACAGCGAGGATGATATGGAGGAGGAACGCCGCCTTGCATATGTGGCAATTACCCGTGCAAAAAAGAAGCTTTACATAACAAGCGCTGGCAGACGAATGATTTTCGGTCAGACACAGCGCAATGTAACTTCCAGATTTGTTCGCGAAATGGGCAGAGAGCATATCATCAAAAAAGATAATTATACAAAGAATAAGGATGAGCACGACAATGGTGTAACAGAGGTGCAGTCTCTTAGCCTGCAACAGCAGATTGCCCGAGCAAAGAGGCAAACAGCAGTAAAAACATCTGTTGTAGCATACGAAGCAGGGGAGAGAGTAATGCACAAGATTTTCGGTGAGGGTACGATAATTTCCGCTACTCCTGCCGCAAATGATTTTATGCTTGAAGTTGCCTTTGATAAAGTTGGTACAAAGAAAATAATGGCTAATTTTGCAAAGCTTACAAAGCTTAGCTAACAGGAGGACAATATGAGAAAAACAAAAATTGTATGTACTATAGGTCCAGCGACAGATGACGAAAATATTATGCGCGAACTTATGCTTGCAGGTATGAATGTTGCGAGATTCAACTTTTCTCACGGTGATTATGAAACTCATGAAAAGCGTTTTCGCCAGATAGAAATGCTCAGAAAAGAGCTTGACCTGCCTGTTGCAACACTTCTTGACACAAAAGGTCCTGAGGTTCGTCTCGGAAAATTTGTTGATGATAAGCCTGTTGAGATATTCGACGGCGATACATATACTCTTACAACAGAAGATGTGCCATGTACGGCAGAAATCGGCAGTGTAAGCTTTAAAAAGCTTCCGAGAGATGTAAGCATCGGAACAAAAATTCTTATAAACGACGGTGTAATTGAACTTGTGGCAGAAAAGGTTACAAAGACCGATATCATATGCCGCGTGGTTCACGGCGGAACACTTTCCAACAACAAGGGAATCAACGTTCCCGGAGTTAAGCTTTCAATGCCTTACCTCAATGAGCGTGATATGGACGACCTTGAATTCGGTTCAAAAATGGGCTTTGATTTCATTGCCGCAAGCTTTGTCCGCACAGCTGCTGATATAAACTATCTCAGAAAGTTTACTCAGAGCCTTGGCTGGTTTGATGTGCGTATTATTGCAAAAATCGAGAACAGCGACGGTGTTGAGAATATCGACGAGATTCTTGAGGCAGCCGACGGAATAATGGTTGCTCGCGGGGATATGGGTGTAGAAATTCCCTTTGAGCAGATTCCTGCAATTCAGAAAACCCTTATCAAAAAGGGTTACAATGCTGGTAAACAGGTTGTTACAGCTACGCAGATGCTTGAATCCATGATAACAAATCCCCGTCCTACCCGTGCGGAGATAACAGACGTAGCAAACGCTATTTACGACGGCACAAGTGCAATTATGCTTTCGGGCGAAACTGCCGCAGGTGCATATCCTGTTGAGGCTGTCAAGACAATGGCTCTTATTGCAGAAAATACGGAAAATCACATTGATTATAAGGGCAGATTTGCTGAGCGCCGTTCAAATCCTGAGGGAAATATTGCAGAGGCAATTGCTCATGCTACAGTTACAACAGCCCACGACCTTGACGCAAGTGCGATAATCACTGTATCACTTGGGGGACAGACAGCAAGACTTATTTCAAAATATCGTCCATGCTGTCCCATTATAAGCTGTACAATGAGTGAGGTTGTATGCCGTCAGATGAATATGAGCTGGGGAGTAATACCCTATATAATCGACGAAAAGAACAGTACTGACGAGTTGTTTACCGCCGCTGTTGAAGCTGCTGAGGAGCACCGTCTCGTTGAGGACGGCGACCTTGTGGCAATAACCGCAGGTGTGCCTCTTGGCGTATCGGGTACAACCAATCTGATGAAGGTTGAGCGTATAGGAAATAATTAACAGTATACACAAAAATGCGGATTCTGGTTTGAATCCGCATTTTTGCATATCGTTTATTATTTATCTGAATTTTCTTGGATGTTTTCATCGTCAGAGGGTGTCTGCGGTGTATTAACAGTCGGAATTTGTTGATTTACAGGGGGATTTTGTGGATATCTCGCTATTCTTTTCTTTTTTATAGCCTTTGACAATGCTGTGATTCCAAATATGAATATTCCTATTATTACTAAATGGGGCAGCAGATAAATCAGAATAAACAGCAGCGTTTCCATTACGGAAAGGAATCCTGAAACTGACTGTGAAACAGTATTCTTGAAACGCTGTCCGAATGTGTCTGTTTTCTCTATGGTCGGTTCTTCGACGTATTCCCTTACTTCGTTTATAGTGATGTATACATACGAATATGCAACGTCGGTCTGGATTTTGTTCATTCGCGTAACAAGTCTTGAAATTTCAATCTGTATGTCCGTAAGCTCTTTTTCCAAAGCAATAGCGGTTTGTTCGTCCACTGTCGAGAGAAGTTCAAGATATCGGGCTTCTTTTGCTTCGTATATCTCAAGGGTGGTGGATAAATCATAATATTCACTTGTAAGATTATCTACAATGGCATCCTTTTTTCTCAAATCTCCGAGATTTGCCATATTATCGCAGAAATCATTGTAATCCTTGCTCGGAACACGGACGGTAGCGTTATAGGTTTTCCAGCTTTGCTCATTCTCGTAAACCAACCTGTCAGATGCGCCGCCGTCATTGTAGTTTTCTTTTTCAACAAATGCGTCGTAGGTATCAAGACTGCTTCTGAAAGAGTCGATAGCTGTATCAAAATCCAGTACATCTATAACGAGATTGCAGGAATATACAAGCATTTCCTTGCGTATAACCGTATTTGAGGTATTGTTTTCCTTTTCTGCTTCCTGAGATTCATCGACAGATTCTTCACTGTTTTCAACAGCAGGCGCTTCTTCTGCGTTGTTATCATAGCTTTCGGTATACACGTTGTCATATTTTACGGATTGGTTCATTTCCTCTTTGTTTCCGCAGCCTGTGAAAAGAAGTGCGCTGAGTATTACAGGTATAAATATTTTGTTACTGTTTTTCATTGTGTTTTCCTCCATTTATGGAAATAATTGTTTTTCTGTGTATATATTATCATAAATATTTGCGAAAGTCAATGTAATTTGTGATATATTAATGAAAGTGTAAATTATCTGTAATATGAACTGTTAAAATGTTACATTATGAAATTATAGTTACAAAAATACCGCATAAGACAACTGCCTTATGCGGTATGGTTTTTTATTCATTTAATGGAAGTGATGAAATAAGCTTTGCATCGTATTGCTTGATTGTGATAGCGTCAGCCGCTGTTATACCCTTGTTTCCGTCAACATCGCCGTTTACTGTTCCCTGCTCGGAAAGACCATATTTATCGGGGTTTCCGATTGACTGGAGAATAGCTGTGGAATCTGCAATTGTAACCTTTCCGTCACAGTTAGCGTCACCGTAAATAATATCAGTATTTCCACCGGGATTTGAAGGTGTGATATCATCTGTAACGTCTGGAGTTGTTGTAGTTGGCTTTGTAGTTACAGTAGTAGTTGTTGTTACAGGCTTAGGTGCTGTTGTAGTTGTTACAGCAGGCTTATCGGGCTCTGGTGAAGCGTTTCCGTCAGCAGATGTGCCGTCAGGCTCTTCGCCGTAGTAAAGCTCTCCGTTGATGTATACAGGTACATACTTTGTTACAATACCCTTTACTGTACCTGCGGCATCGGTTGTACCCTTGGCATTTGCAAGCTCCTTGAATGAGGGGTCATTTGAAGAATCCCAGCCGCTTGCATAATCGGGCATTACAAGAGCAAGAAGAATTTCACACTGCTGCATACCCTCAGATACAGGCATAACTGCTCTGCCGTCGGGGAGGTTTACTTCGATGTAGTAGATATCACCGTCATACTGGACAGGCTTTGAAATTTCAGCAGGTTTAACACCGCTTGAAGCGTACATTGCAGACTGGTCACGGTCACAGCGGATTACAAGATTTTCGGGATTATGACCTGCTGCTTTTACTTCGCTGAGGTCCATATAGTATCTGAATGAGATGTTGTCCTGAAGTCTTGCAGGCCATGCGGAGTGGTTTGTAATCTTGAAGCTGATTGTAGCACCTGAGGAATCTCCGCCCTTTGTGAGACATTCAACAAAGAATTCGGGACCATCGCGCTTTTCGGGCTGAGGGAATGAGGGGTCTGATTTACCGCCGTATTTGTCAATCATCTTACAGAGAATTGCTGTAAATCCAGCGTTATAGTCGGTAGCAACCTCATTGTTGATGTAGTTGTTTCTGTCGTCCTCATAGCTGCCGTCCTGATTAGGACCTCCGACAAGTGCGCCGTAGAGGATATGTCTATTCTGTTCGGGCATATAGATATCATTTTTCCAAGAGCCGTGAGCTGTTCTGTGGTGAGCGTTGTGAGCAGGCTTATCGCCGTATCCTACAACATAGCTCTGACCGTCGGAGTTATCGCCGAGAACGAAGTTAATCTGGTCCTCGTAGAACTGAACATAATCTGATGTATCTGTATCTGCAAGAACTGTATCGGAAGCTACAGCAGTCATAAATGCAGCAGCCTGAGCATATCTTGCACAGCCCCAGCTGTCGATATAAGCCATTTTGCCCTCAACCTTTTTGGAATCATAAGTGAGGTAGTCGATGTGCTTCTTTACATGGTTGATATATGTATCTTCCTTTGTGTTGATTGCGTAAAGGAGCATAGCGCCCTGCATTACGTCATCCCAGCACATACACCATGTATATTTCAGAACGTCCTGTCCAAGCTCCTTGTCAAGATTGGGGATATAGCTTGCAGCCTTGTCAAGATAAGCTTTATCTCCTGTTGCGATATAGAGCCAGTTTGCAGCATAGAAAAGCTCATCGTAGAAATGACTTGAACGGTAGAAGCCCGAAGCGTTACTGTCGTTGTATGTATCGTTTCCGGGAGAAGTGGAAGCGATTTTGAATATATTTTCAGCGTGCTCAAGATAACCTGCAAGCTTGCCGCTGTCTATTCTTCCTTCAAGAGCGCAGTAGCCTGCTGCCAATGCAGCTGCCATTCCGCCGAATACAGCTGAACAGCCTTTAGATGCCTTGTAAGTCTGACGAGCCTCAGCATATGAAGTGCCTGCGTCCTCCATACCGTACTGGTAAACCTCAACAGGTCCCCACCATGTATGGTCGATAGTACCGTTGCCTACCTGAAATACAACCTCATCTCCAAGGTCGCAGTCAGCAAAATAATCAAGAACGAATTCAAGGTTGTTGACATAGTTTGTCATTTCACCGCAGCTTTCAACACCGTCGGGATACTGATAAAGTCCCCATGCAAGAACGGAAGCTGTATAAGCCATAGGCAGATTGAATTTAACGTGGTCTCCGGCATCGTACCAGCCGCCCTTGATTTCGTCAATCATTGTGGAATCAGCACGCCATTCAACTCTGTTCCATTCGGGAAGCGGACCTGCCTGCTGACACTCGTAGAAAAACAGGGATTTCTGCAATGCCTCAGCATAGTTGGGGGTGTCGGCAGCTGTAACTGTGGGAGTTACAGTACTTCCGACGGAGGCAGCCAGCATAACAGCCGACATAGCTCCTGAAATAAATTTCTTTAACATAGTAAAACTCCTCTCATAAAATTTGGAATAATTCCCTCAGTTTACTATAGCTTTATTTTAACATATTATTAACAGAACGTCAAGTCAAAATATGCGCTAATACGATTTTTTATCGCAGCATTTTTCTCATATTAATGTGTTCACAATATTCATCGTAAAATATATCGCCGTATTCCACATAGCCAAGTTTTCCGTAAAATCCCGAGGCACGTACCTGTGCGCCGAGGGTTATATATTCTGCCCCTTGTTCTGCGGCAAAATTTTCGAGAATTTCCATGAGATATCGTCCTATACCGTATTGGCGGTATTCTTTCAGTACAGCAACACGTCCTATGTGAGGAGTATTATTTTCATCAAAAAAGAATCTGCCTGTGGCAACAGGGGAATTATCGTTGTATACAACAGCATGGAAAGCGATTTTGTCTGTATCGTCAAGGTCATAGGAAAAAGCCTGCTCATCAAGAAAAACAGTTTTTCTTATTTGTGCTGCATCGCTGAATTCAGAAACGTCATCGCCTTTAAATATTTTATTATTCAAATTCATATTTCTCACCTGTATAAATGGTCGTCTCAGTCGTCTGCTTCAATTTCGAGAAATCCTTTGTAATTTTTATCGATATATCCGCACATAGCCTTGTAATATTCTTCGTTGTACGGCACAAACAGATAGGCTTCATTCCCGAATTCTTCACAGTTATACTTTTCTTCACCGAAATAATCCATAGCAACATTGTCAACATCACTTGGATAGCATGGTTCATCGTCAGCATGATAGAAGTTATAGTAATAATCAGTAAATGCCATTCCCTCGTCGCTGAACATATCCATTGTAAGTTCGCCGCCCAGTGAATTGAGTATAAACTTGCGGATATCAAGCTTACCGCTGCGGATATCGCTGATTTCTTCTGTGAAGAATTCAACAAATTCTTCGTTGAGCATATCGTGTTCAATTATCCAGCGCATATATGCGGCAATGTGATTTACACCACATATATCGGGAATATCAAGTCCCTTTTCCTCAATTTTGCAGATGTGATTTTCTGCTACATCAACAATATTTCTGAAATCCTTACTTATAACGGGACGGCGGCTTATATCAACGGGAAGCTTTGAAATATCTCCAAGTTCATGGAGAAGCGCTGAGGCACCGTATGTGTTCTTGAATTCAAGTTCGCTTTTGAAAAGAGGAATTACACGATAGAAATTCACCTCGTCATCGTCTGAAAGCTTGCATATATCCATTTCTTCTGTTCCTGTAGGAGAAGCGAGCATTACAGAGCAGAATTCAGTATTGTCTGCAAATGAGGTGCCGTAGTCTACAGAATGTCCCCAGCCAATCCAGCTATTTTCATTTATGGGAAGCCTTGAAAGCAGCTTTATGAGATGAAGAGGCCAGTAATCTTCAAGTTCATCGCCCTGTATATTCCAGCCTGCAGGGAGCGTAAGAATAAGCTCACAGCGGTCAAGCTTCTTGTGTGCAATAGCTTCGGGAACGTTCATTCTGTGAGCTCCCAGACCTGCTGTAATAAGCGTCATATAGCGCTTTTCGAGAGTAGGTGGAATAACGTATATATTAAGGCAGATATCATCTGTATCGTTTTCGTGATAATAGCTGTCAATATCACCGAAATATTTTTCGATATGCTCTTCAACTTTTTTCAGTTCATTTTCGGTGTATACTGCAGGTGAGCTGTTTTTTTTCTTCTTTGCCATTTTGCGTCTCCTATTTATTGATTAATCTTGTCAGCAGTTCGTTTGTCTTTCTTGTCTCAGCAATAAGCTGACGGAGCAGCTCTGGTATATCGTCTGATTGGGTAGTATTGGCAGGTGAGGATGTTGTTTCCTCAATAACAGGCGCACTTGTCTGTTGAGCTACACCTCCCGAAATATTTTTCAGGAAATTTTCGCGCATGGAGCATATTTCCTTGTAGTCCGAGCCGAAATGGTCAAGAGTGCGTTGAACTCTCGGGCATGAGGTGTAAAAGATATACATGAAATTGTCATAAGCATTGAGAAATACCATACAATCCTTTTGGTTAAACTCCATTTCGGGAAAATCAGAGGTATATACTGTTCTCAGACTTTTCATAGAAGCAAGACAGGTTTCCGCATCTTCGGTAAGCTTTCCTGCTCGGCGGAGTATCATTTCAGCCATTTTACGACATTCCTCCTCATAGGCAGGCTTTGTGTCCATTGCCCACACCACAAGAGCGTCGTTTACATTATTCCAGAGGGACGGGATAAGGATAATATTCGGATTAAGAGAGTGATTGCTGAAATCCGTTGCCTCAATAATTGCTGTGATTCTCTGGGAATGTTCAATAATATTTCTGATAAATGAATCTGAATCGTATACCATATGTGTCACCTCAAAATAATTTTTGTAATATCTTCTGACTTTTCGGCTATGAAGTCAGCGCCCTCGGATTCAAGCTCATGTCTGCCGCGGAATCCCCATGTACAGCCGATTGAGATAAGTCCGCAGTTTTTTGCGGTCTGAATATCAACATTGCTGTCGCCTATCATATATACGCTATTATCTTCGGGAAGTCCGCAGAGAATCTCGTTAATTATGGCGGAATCAGGTTTTTTCGGGCGTTCATCACAGCCGCCAAGAACTTTAACAAATTTAACATCAGGTAGCAGTTTTGCAACGATTTTACGTGCCGCGTCCTGTGGCTTATTTGTAGCAACTGCAAGAATCACACCATTATCTGAAAGTGTGCGGATAACGTCGCTTATGCCGTCGTACAGCCTTGTTTTGTCAAGATAATGGATATCGTAATATTCGCGGAAAAGGTCGTGCAGCTTTTCTGTCATATCTTTTTTATCTTCCGGAAGCGCACGGAAGCAAAGTTTCATTGCTCCGTTTCCCACAAACTGTTTATAACTGTTTATATCATGTTCGGGACAATTCAGCTTGCGCAGTCCGTAATTTACGGCGTCGGCTAAATCCTCGATAGTATCTGCAATAGTGCCGTCAAGGTCGAAAATTGCTGTAGTCATCATATCACCTTATATTCTTGTTGCGAGAAGTACGGAATATTTCTGACGGAACTGCTCAAAGCGTCCCTCATCGATAGCGTCGCGTATTTTCTCGGTAAGTGTGTTGTAGAAGTAGAGATTGTGCTGAACCGCAAGTCTGCCTGCAAGCTGTTCATTGGCTTTGAACAGGTGGCGGATATATGCTCTGCTGAAATTGCGGCAGGTAGGACAATCGCACTGCTCGTCAACGGGGCGTGGGTCTGTTTCATAGCATTTGTTTCCGAGATGCATTATGCCGCTCCATGTGAAAACTGTAGCATGACGGGCATTTCTGCTGGGCATAACGCAGTCAAACATATCTACGCCTCTTGCTACGGCTTCAATTATATTGGAGGGAGTACCAACACCCATGAGATAGCGGGGCTTATTTACGGGCATAAACGGCTCTACAACGTCAATGATTCTGTACATTTCTTCTGTTGCTTCGCCTACGGCAAGTCCGCCGATTGCATAGCCATCCAGGTCAAGCTTTGCAATATCCTCCATATGTTTTATACGCAGGTCATCGTATGTTGAACCCTGATTTATGCCGAAAAGCATCTGTTTTTTATTGATTGTATCGGGCAAGCTGTTGAGACGCTCCATTTCCTCCTTGCAGCGATAAAGCCAGCGCGTTGTACGCTCAATGGAATCTGCTGTATACTTGTATGTTGAGGGATTCTCAATGCATTCGTCAAAAGCCATAGCAATAGTTGAACCGAGATTTGACTGAATCTGCATGCTTTCCTCAGGTCCCATAAATATGCGGTGGCCGTCGATGTGCGAGGCGAAATATACGCCCTCTTCCTTTATTTTGCGCAGCTTTGCAAGGGAAAATACCTGAAATCCGCCGCTGTCGGTGAGGATTGGCTTGTCCCAGTTCATAAACTTGTGAAGTCCGCCCATTTCCTTTATTATCTTATCGCCTGGGCGCAGATGCAGATGATATGTATTGCACAGCTCCACCTGTGTTTTCAGTCCTTTCAGGTCGATTGAGGATATACCGCCCTTTATAGCGGCAGAAGTTCCCACGTTCATAAAGCAGGGTGTCTGGAATGTTCCGTGGACAGTTTCAACCTGACCGCGGCGGGCTTTGTTATCGGTTTTTAATAATGTATACATAAATACTCCTTTAAGCATATTGATATGTTTTATTGTAACTTAAAAAGAGGAAGATGTCAAGGGGATTGGTGCTTTTTAAGGAAATCATACAAATTTGCTGTTTCGGCATTGCGGTACTCGTGTTTTTCGTAATATCCGATTAATTCACCGTTTTCATTTCGCAAGGCTATCATATAGACATCTTTGTTTTGCGTAGGGTTGTGATATGTAAAAATCCTGTTATTCTGTGGATTTTCAGAAAACCAATCAACAACCTTTTTAATTTTCTCAACTGAATGGCTATTATGGCAGCTGAAAATCGACTTTCCAACAAGTACGGCACCGCCCCATTTTTTATAGTGTTCATCTGCTGTAGGATTCATATATACGATGTTGTGTTCTTTATCGCATATAACTATTGGTGCTGTATCTGAATCCGCAAGGCTTTTTAAAAAGATTGAAATATCCATAGATTCCTCCTTACAGAATGCACATAGAATCGCCAAAGCTGAAGAAACGATATTTTTCCTCAACGGCTGTCTTGTATGCGTTCATTGTGTTTTCATAGCCTGTAAATGCGGAAACAAGCATAATAAGCGTACTTTCAGGCAGGTGGAAATTAGTGATAAGTCCGTCAATGCACTTGAATTCATAGCCGGGATAAATGAATATATCTGTATAACCCTCACGCTCCGAAATATCACCGTAAAAGCTTGCAACGCTTTCAAGGGTACGGCAGGTAGTAGTTCCGACAGCAATAACTCGTCCGCCCTCAGCTTTTGTCTGGTTTATCAAATCTGCTGTTTCTTTCGGGAGGTAGTAATGCTCGCTGTGCATTTTATGGTCGAGGACGTTATCCTCCTTAACGGGACGGAATGTGCCAAGTCCTACATGAAGCGTTACAAATGCCGTTTTTATGCCATTTGCACGAAGCTCTTCAAGCATTTCCTCGGTGAAATGAAGTCCGGCTGTAGGAGCTGCCGCAGAGCCTGCCTCGTTGGAATATACTGTCTGATAGCGTTCCTTATCTTCAAGCTTTTCCGTGATATAAGGGGGGAGAGGCATATGTCCCACATCTTCAAGGGCGGTAAAGAAATTGCCCTCACATTCAAACTGTACAATTCTGTTTCCGTCCTCCTTGACTTCCACTACTTCCGCAATAAGTCTGCCGTTGCCGAAAGAAAATTTTGTGCCGACTTTTGCCTTTTTTCCCGGGCGGCATATGATTTCCCACAGCTTATCGCCTTTCTGTTCAAGGAGCAGGAATTCGATAAATGTATTATTATCGATTTTTTCTCCGTAAAGTCTTGCGGGGATAACTCGGGAATCGTTCATTACAAGCAAGTCACCTTTTTTCAGGTGAGCGCATAAATTATAGAAGCGGTCGTGGGAGATATTGCCTGTATTTCTGTCAATGCACATCATACGTGAGGCATTTCGGGGCTCAATGGGGGTCTGAGCGATAAGCTCCTCAGGTAAGTCGTAATAGAAATCAGATTTTAAAAGCTGCATATTAAAAGGCTCCTTTATGAATCTGAATTATACGGAAATACATCATTTTTCATAGTTTATCCCATATAATTCAAAAATATTTTTTTTAAAAAGATATTGACATATCACCAATAAAGTGATATTATAGATATTAGGTAGAGGCGCGGCTGAGATCAGTATTCTCACGGAGGATTACCGTATCCTGTGAAATGAGATGAAAGGCAATGCCGCCGAGGAGTGATACGTGGTAAATATCATTCCGGCTGTAAGTTGAACAGGCTTACGGCTGTCATCATGTTTATGATGGAGTGCTATCGGCATAAAAATTTATCAATGCCAATACTTCTATTATAACTCATGATGAACCGGTTTGCAACCGGTTTTCTTATTATTTCAAAAATTTTTTTAAAAGGAGAATGTTTATGAAGCAGTTTAATGTTGGTATAATCGGAGCTACAGGTATGGTTGGACAGAGATTTGCAACTCTTCTTGAAAATCATCCTTGGTTCAATGTAAAGGTTCTTGCAGCTTCTCCCAGAAGCGCAGGCAAGACATATGAGGAAGTTGCAGGCAGCCGCTGGAAAATGGCTGTTCCCATGCCTGAGACTATGAAGAATATGATTCTCATGGACGCTACTGCCGATATCGAGAAGATTGCTTCTATGGTTGACTTCTGTTTCTGCGCTGTTGATATGAAAAAGGACGAAATCAAGGCTCTTGAAGAAGCTTATGCAAAGGCTGAGTGTCCTATCGTTTCCAACAACTCCGCACACAGATTCACAGCTGACGTTCCTATGGTAGTGCCTGAGATTAACCCTGAGCATATCGAAATCATCAAGTCACAGAGAGAGCGCCTCGGCACAAAGAGAGGATTTATCGCAGTTAAGTCCAACTGCTCAATTCAGAGCTATGTTCCTGCACTCCACCCTCTCAGAAAGTTCGGCATCAAGAATGTTCTTGCTTGTACATATCAGGCAATTTCAGGTGCAGGAAAGAATTTCGAGACATGGCCTGAAATGGTTGATAACCTTATTCCTTTCATTGGCGGCGAGGAAGAAAAGTCCGAGCAGGAGCCTCTTAAGGTATGGGGTACAATTGAGAATGGCGAGATTGTAAAGGCTTCCACACCTTCTATCACAACACAGTGTCTCCGTGTACCTGTTTCTGACGGTCACACAGCTGCTGTATTCGTAAGCTTTGAGAATAAGCCCTCTAAGGAAGAAATTCTCCAGCTTTGGGCTGATTTCAAGGGTGCACCTCAGGAACTTGAGCTTCCAAGCGCTCCTAAGCAGTTTATCCACTACTTTGAGGAGGATAATCGTCCTCAGGCTAAGCTTGACAGAAATCTTGAAAATGGTATGGCTGTTTCAGCAGGTCGTCTCCGTGAGGATACACAGTATGACTACAAGTTTGTATGTCTCTCACACAATACATTAAGAGGTGCAGCAGGCGGTGCAGTTCTTCTTGCAGAGCTTCTTGCTGCTAAGGGATACTTTGATTAATTCGTAATGCGTAGTGCGTAATGCGTAATTATGGCAGAACGTAATATCATTGTAGAAAAAAGCAAGAATTTTGCTTTGAGAATTATCAAGCTTTATAAGTATCTGGTTTCTGAAAAACGTGAATATGTTATTTCAAAGCAATTGTTACGATGTGGCACAAGTATAGGTGCAAATGTTAAAGAAGCCATAAGAGGACAAAGTAAGGCGGATTTTTATGCTAAAATGAATATTGCTTTAAAAGAAGCAAGTGAAACAGAATATTGGCTTGAATTAATCTATGAAAGCGAATATATTGAAAAAAAGCATTTTCAAAGTATTTATTATGATTGTCAGGAAATTTTGAAAATTTTAATGGCAATAACAAAAACGCAAAATTCGTAATGTGTAATTACGCATTACGCATTACGAATTACGCATTAAATGAAAGGGGTTGAGTGTATGAAGAACACTATTTTTACAGGTGCGGCTATTGCTATAATCACACCTATGAACGAGGATGGCTCTATTAATTTCAGCGTTCTCGGAGAGATGATTGATGACCAGATTGCTAACGGTACTGACGCTATCGTTATCTGCGGTACTACAGGCGAGGCTTCCACTATGTCTGACGAGGAGCATCTTGAATGTATCAGATTTGCTGTTGAAAAGACTGCAAAGAGAGTTCCCGTAATCGCAGGAACAGGAAGCAATGACACATCATATGCTGTTAAGCTTTCAAAGGAGGCTGAGGAAATCGGTGCAGACGGACTTCTCCTTGTTACTCCTTACTATAACAAGACAACACAAAAGGGACTTATTGCACACTTCACAGCTATTGCAGACGCTGTAAATATTCCGATAGTACTTTACAATATTCCCGGCAGAACAGGTATGAATATGGAGGTTTCCACAATAAAGAAGCTTGCCGAGCACAAGAACATTGTTGCTGTCAAGGAGGCAAGCGGTAATATTAGCTATGCCGCAAAGCTTATCGCTGAGTGCGGCGATATGATTGATGTTTACAGCGGAAACGATGATATGATTGTTCCTCTTATGTCTCTTGGTGCAAAGGGCGTTATTTCCGTTCTTTCCCACGTTATTCCAAAGGAAACTCACATGATGACACAGTATTGTCTTGATAATAACTACGCTGAGGCTACAAAGCTCCAGATAGATTATCTTGACCTTATCAACAATCTTTTCATTGAGGTTAATCCTATTCCTGTAAAGGAAGCTATGAATATGATGGGCGTAAATGTTGGAAAGTGCAGACTTCCCCTTGTTGAAATGACAGATGAGCATAAGGCTGCTCTCCGTGCTTCACTTGTAAAGCATGGTCTTGTAAAATAAAATCCAAAGGATGTGAAACTATGACAAATGTGGCAATATGCGGTGCTAACGGCAAAATGGGTAAGACTATTTATAACTGTATCAAAGACCGCGAGGATTGCAGAGTAGTTGCAGGTATTGACCTGTACACTGAGGAATATGCGGATTTCCCAATAGTTGACGCTCCCTCTAAGCTCCCTGTAAAACCTGATGTTATAATTGATTTTTCAAATCCTGCATTACTTGATTCACTTCTTGAATATTGTCTGTCAACGGGAACTCCTATAGTTATAGGCTCAACAGGTTACAGTGATGAACAGATTGCAAAAATAAAGGCTGCAGCAGAGAATATAGCTGTATTCTTTACATTCAATATGTCATTGGGTATTAATCTTCTTGTGAATCTTGCAAAAAAAGCGGCTGAAGTTCTTGGAGACCGTTTTGATGTTGAAATCGTTGAAAAGCATCACAATACAAAGATTGACGCTCCAAGCGGCACGGCTATTATGCTTGCCAATGCCATAAATGAAACCTTTGACAATTCAAAGCAGTACGTTTATGACCGCCATTCCCGCCGTCAGAAGCGTGAAAAGTCCGAAATCGGTATGCACGCTATCAGAGGCGGCACTATTGTGGGCGAACATGATGTAATATTTGCAGGAAATGATGAAGTTATAACATTATCTCACTCTGCATCTTCCAAAACAGTTTTTGCAGAGGGGTCCATAAAGGCGGCTATATTCCTTAAAGATAAGCCTGCGGGACTTTACGATATGCAGGGACTTATATAATCGCTAAAAGAGACGAAAGGATTGATTTGAAATGAGCAGAATCAGAATCGGTATTGCAGGCTACGGCAATCTCGGCAGAGGCGTTGAGCTTTCTGTTGCGCAGAATGAGGATATGGAGCTTGTGGGAGTTTTCACAAGACGTGACCCCTCAACTGTATCTACAATTACAGGTGTAAAGGCTTACAGCATGGAATGTGCAATGAACATGGCTGACGATATAGATGTTATGATTATCTGCGGCGGAAGCGCTACTGACCTTCCTAAGCAGACACCTGAGCTTGCAAAGGTGTTCAATGTAATCGACAGCTTTGATACTCACGCGCGTATTCCCGAACATTTTGCAAATGTTGACAAAGCCGCAAAGGAAAGCGGAAAGCTTGCGTTTATCTCACTTGGCTGGGATCCCGGTCTTTTCTCTCTTAACAGACTTTATGCGGAATCCATACTTCCCAAGGGCAAGACATATACATTCTGGGGCAAGGGCGTAAGTCAGGGACATTCCGACGCTATTCGTCGCGTAGAGGGCGTTAAGCGCGGTATCCAGTATACCGTGCCCATTGAGGCTGCTATGGACGCTGTAAGAAGCGGCAGTCAGCCTGAGCTTACAACTCGTCAGAAGCACCTCCGTGAGTGCTGGGTAGTTGCCGAGGAGGGCGCTGACCTTGCTAAGATTGAGGAATCAATCAAGACAATGAAGAACTACTTTGATGAGTATGATACAACAGTAAATTTCATCACAGAGGAAGAATTTGACGCTGTTCACAACAAGATGCCTCACGGCGGCTTCGTAATGAGAAGCGGTATGACAGGCGAGGGTGAGAAAACACATCAGATGATAGAGTATTCCCTCAAGCTTGAATCAAATCCTGAATTTACTGCAAGCGTGCTTGTATGCTATGCAAGAGCGTTGGCTCGTCTCAGCGCAGAGGGTGCAACAGGCTGCAAGACTGCATTTGATATTGCTCCTGCTTACCTTTCACCTCTCAGTGCGGAGGAATTGAGAGCGTCTCTGCTTTAATTAGAAAATAAAAATGAATAAACACATCCTTTTTGCTGATAATAAAACCGAAAGGATGTGTTTTTTATGGTTGAACAGGATACTATAAAGCTGCTTCGTGAGTGCGACGCAGGAATTAAAATGGGTATTTCCGCTCTTGATGAGGTTGCTGAGTACGCTCACAGCACAGATATGCGGAAATATCTCCGTGAAAGCACAGAGGAAAATGAGGCTCTGAAAAATGATTTGCAGAAAGTGCTTGCAGATTACAACGACAACGGAAAAGAGCCCAATCCCATTGCTTCGGGAATGTCATGGATTAAGACAAATGTAAAGCTTAAAATGAACGAATCTGACAGCACTATTGCAGAGCTTATGACAGACGGGTGCAATATGGGTATCAAGTCGCTGAGCCGTTATATGAATCAGTACAAGGCGGCAGATGAACGTTCAAAGGATTTGGCGAAACGACTTATCAAGGCGGAAGAAAAGCTTTCTCAGAATATGAGACAATTTTTGTAATTATAATCTCAGAAAATCGGTCAGAAGTCTGAAAGGATAACTGACCGATTTCTCTTATACGCTAATCTTTTTCTAAAAGATTTTTTACATCGCCATTTCTTCTTGCTTTTTTATGGAATATATGTTATAATTTATTTACATGAAAAGAACGGAGGACAGAAAAATGATTTACGTTACAGGCGATACTCACGGAGATATAACACGGTTTAAAGACCCACAGCTGAAAAAGCTCAAAGCGGGGGATACTCTTATAATATGCGGTGATTTTGGTTTTATCTGGAACGGCTCAAAAAAAGAAAAAGCCGATATGAAAAAGCTTTTGACTGCAGAATATACCATATGTTTTATTGACGGCTGTCATGAAAATTTCGATATGCTTGAAAAATATCCAGAAAGCACATGGAACGGTGGAATGGCAAGAGTTATTGCTCCGAATCTTATACATCTTATGAGAGGACAGGTTTACACTATTGAGGGCAAGAAAATATTCACATTTGGTGGCGGTCACAGTCAGGATATAGAATTCCGCCATGACAGTGATTGGTGGGAACGTGAGCAGCCTACCCATGAGGAGATAATGGAGGCTGTAAGAAATCTTGAAGCAAATAAGCATTCGGTGGATTATGTTATAACTCATGAGCCTCCAGCTTCTGTCAAGGATTGCCTTGGCGTTGACGTTTTTCAGCGTATTGAGGTGCATGCGCTGTTTGAGGAGATAATAAAAACCTGTCACTATGAAAAGTGGTTTTTTGGAAAGTGCCACATTGATAAGAATATTCCTGTAAAATTTTATGCTGTATTTAATAATATAACGCCGTTGATTAAGTAATTTTTTTGTATATTCTCTCATAAAATGTATCATTAATGAAACGAGGTGCATTTTATGAAAAAATTCAGTTTAACTGAGCTTATTATTTCCGTTGTTTTTGCGGAGCTTGTGGGCGCAGTTTCGGCTTTGCTTGCTGGTGATTTCCACGGCTTGTACACAGAGCTCATACAGCCGCCGTTATCACCGCCTGCATGGCTTTTTCCTGTGGTGTGGGCGATTTTGTACGCTTTTATGGGAATATCATCATATATGATATACAGAAGTGATAACTACAGAAGCAAATCTGCATTGACAGTTTATCTGATACAGCTTGCAGTGAATTTTTCATGGAGCATTATATTTTTCAGATTCCAGCTTCTCACTTTAGCGGCGGTTGTTGCTGTGATTCTTACGGTTCTCGTCGGAATTATGATTTGTATGTTCCTTTCCATAAGAAAAAAGGCAGGGTATCTCAATATTCCCTACCTTTTATGGATGATTTTTGCTTCATATCTTGCGATTGGAACGATGTTGCTTAATTGAAAAAACTCCCTGATTCAAATTGAATGAATCGGGGAGTTTTGTATTTATTCAGTTTCAAGACTACCTTTTCTGATAACCGTACCCGCAGGGAAAACAGTATCGCACTTAAAAGAAAATTTCATCATAGCGTGATTTGCAACCTCAACGGATTCGCCCTTTTCGTTGAAAATGGTGTCAAGCGTCATAACAACAGGCTTAGCAGAAGGGGATAGCAGCTCCACTTCATCACCTGCAAAGAATCGGTTACGCTGTGTGCAGTATACTGTGTTGTTTTCGCAGCGGTCAACAACTGCAACAATATCATAATTTCTGATATATCCGCTGTTTTCGTAATACTGGGATTCCTCAGGAGTTCCAAAGAAAAAGCCGTTGCAGTACTGTCTGTGACTTACCTTGTAAACCTCATCCCTTATCCAGTCAGGAAGCTTGAAGTTGTATGGGTCACGCATATACTCATCGACAGCCATACGGTAAGCATTTGTCACAACAGTTACATAATACGCGGATTTTGCACGCCCCTCAATTTTAAGGCTTGTAACGCCTGCCTCTGCAAGCTTGTCGATATGCTCAATCATGCACATATCTTTTGCGTTAAGGATATAAGTTCCTTTTTCGTCTTCATAAATCGGGAAATATTGTCCCGGACGTTTTTCCTCCATGAGATGATATCCCCAGCGGCATGGCTGAGCACATTCTCCGCGGTTAGCGTCACGGTTTACAAGGTACTGTGAAAGGAGACATCTGCCCGAAAATGATACGCACATAGCGCCATGAACAAAACACTCAATATCAAGGTCGGGACTTGTTTTAGCTCTTATTTCAGCTATTTCATCGAAACAAAGTTCACGGGCAAGAACTACTCTCTTTGCACCGAGATTATAAAGCTCACGGGCTGTGGCATAGTTAACAATACCTGTCTGAGTTGAAATATGTATCTCCATATCGGGAGCATATTCCTTAATCAGCATAAGCAGACCGATATCTGCCACAATGAGAGCGTCAACCTTTGCATCAACAGCCTCTTTAACGAACTGCTCAAAAAAGGGCAGTTCGTTGTTTCTTGGCAGGGTGTTGCAGGTAAGATATACCTTAACGCCCTTTTTGTGAGCATCATCAACAGCCTTTACAAGCTGTTCAAAATCAAAATTCATGGGTGACGCACGCATACCAAACTGCTTTCGTCCGAGGTATACAGCATCTGCACCGTAATTCAGTGCGGCAGTGAGACGTTCCTCATCGCCTGCAGGAGCGAGAACTTCAAGTATACTCATATTATTCCTCCACAGGATTGTCGATGTAGTACTGCTCAATTTCTGCCTGTTTTGCTTCGTGCTGTTCAAGAGTTTCGGAGAAGAATGTCTCGTTTGTTCTGATATTTGCAATGAAGTAGAAATTTTTTGTCTTTTTGTTTGTCAGAACAGCGTCAATAGCCTCAATACCGGGGTTGCAGATTGCTCCAGGGGGGAGACCTGCACTCTTGTAGGTATCGTATGCATCAATAATTGTCTGGTTGTAATACTCAATATTCGGACGGATTACGTCATTTGAATAGTTTGAAGTAGGGTCAGATTCAAGCTTGGGGAATGTATCCTTATTTTCAATACGATTTCTGAATACAGCGGCAACATCGTTCATATCCTTTACATTTGCCGCCTCTTTCTGAACAATAGAAGCAAGTGTAATAAGTTCATCAAGGTTCATTTCAAGTTCTTCCATACGCTCATAACGTGTAGCGTATGTCTTTTTGCTTGTTGAGAATTCGCCATTCATTTTTGTATCGAAATTGTAGTAAATCTTCTGGCATACTTCCTCAGGCTCACTGTTTTCATAGAAGAAATAGGTATCGGGGAAAAGATATCCCTCCATTTTCTGGAATTTAAGTGAGGAATCAAGAGGCAGTCTGTCCTCAAAGCCGACACCGAATCCGCCTGAGTTGAAGTAGAAAATGAACTCCTCAGCATCGCAGATATGATTCTTTTCAAGTATATTTGCAGCGTCAATAAGAGTTGTACCCTCGGGGAAAGTAACCTGAATTGATTCGCCCATTTCCTCTGTAGGAACTTTTGTCAGCTCATCAAGAATAGTTTCGTAGGGCATAT
This sequence comes from Ruminococcus sp., assembly GCA_017521805.1. Lineage (GTDB taxonomy): Bacteria > Bacillota > Clostridia > Oscillospirales > Ruminococcaceae > Ruminococcus. Next base: position 24,617 of record JAFXDK010000034.1, read on the forward strand.
TTGGACGTACAAAATGCTCGCCCACTACATAATTATTTTCTCTTCCGCCAAGACCTGCGAAAAGCTCGAATGCTTTGGAGGATTTTATTATATCGTCATCAAAAAGCATCTGTGCCACCTGCATATTTGTAGCACCCTCGGGGATAACGATAACATGTGTGTCTTCGCTTTTACCGATACCAAGCATATCCTTACCATAGCCTATGATAACAAGAGAAAGAATGGTAGAGATGCCGAATATAAGAGTTACAAGAATGAGAACTCCGGGAAGTCTGCTCATCTGCTTCTTTTTCTTCTTTTTCTTTTTCTTGCGTCGGGGCGGCGGAGCCTGATTCATTGAACGCATTGGTCTTTCAGACTGTGGATACTGTTCCTGTTGATAGTATTGCTGTGGAGGAAGTTCCTCCTCTGCCTGAGTCTCCTGTACAGCCTCGCGGTAAACTTGTGTAAAATTCTGCTCGTCGATTTCATCAAGGGCATCTGCTGTTTCAAGAGCTTCTTCAAGCTCCTCGGCTTCGTTTTCAGCGGTATCTTTGAGAATATCGTTGAGAATATCTTTATTGTCACTCATTGCAAAGCACCAACCTTTCTTCTGTTACAATAGCTTTGATTTTGATATCATGTTCCATAGACGGTAAATCATCGGTAATGCACTTTTCATAGGCAATGCCGATAGTATAAAGCTTCGGATATTTTGAAAGAAATCTATCGTAATATCCGCCGCCGTATCCAAGTCTTTTTCCGTCGGCAGTAAAAGCAAGACCAGGGACAATACAAACGGTTTTATCTGTAATTTTCGGGATATCCATAATATTTCCATCAGGTTCTGCAATTCCGTACTTTCCGATATGGAGCTTATCGGGGGATTTGACAATATAAAAAGTCATTTCGCCGTCTTTTCCGCATTTTGGATATGCAGTATTTATTTCTTTTTTATGAAGAATGTCGGCAAATGTCCATGTAGACGGCTCAGATCCGAATGAAGCGAACATCAGAACTGTATCTGCATTATCTATAACAGATAGTTCAGCAAGTCGTTCTGTAATAAGCCTGTCAGCTTCTTTGTTGGAGGCATCTTTACGAATCTGCGTAAAATGCCTGCGCAGTTCTGTTTTATTCATAGGCATATCTTTTCAACCGCAGAGTATGGCGTTATACTGTCTCTTACGCTCAGCCTCGGAAACTGCCTTTTCAACAAGAGTGAGTGCAAATTCCATAGCTGTACCTGCGCCTCTTGAAGTTACGATATTTCCGTCAACAGCAACGGCATCATCACTCGTAATTGCACCCTCAAGCTGAGTTTCAAAGCCTGTGTAACAAACAGCCTTTTTGCCATTGAGGATTCCCTTATGACCAAGGATAGACGGAGCAGCACAGATTGCGCCGATTGTGATATTCTTCTCCATGCAGAAATCGATAGCAGCCTGAACGTATTCGGATTTTTCGAGATTGAGAGTTCCCGGCATACCTCCCGGGAGAATAATCATTTCAAGCTCGTCCGTAAGAGGCGCTTCCTGAGCGATAGTATCTGTAACAACAGGGATTCCGTGGGAGCTTACGATAATATTATCGCCTACGCCGACAGTAATAACTTTTTTCTCAGCGCGTCTGAGCAGGTCAATGGGAGTAATGGCTTCGACTTCTTCAAAGCCGTTAGCAAGATAAACGTATATCATAATAACAGTCCTTTCATTTGAAATTTACAATGTATTTATTAAGCAGGAAAACGGGATTATATGAAAGCTTTGACTTTCTCAGTCCCTCAATTCCTAAATCTTCTTCGCGGTTGATATATGTGTAATTTTCTGTACAGGCTTTTACAAAGCTGTTGCATATGCCTGTATAGATACCGTCATAGCTTCTGTCAGCCTTTTCAATATGAACGCAGAATGTGTTGGAATTCAGCCTTTCACCGATAGTGACAGCGGCAATTTTTCCGCCGATACGTATAATACCACCCTGTAATCCTAATTCTGTAAAGTTGTTGAAATAGGTATTTACAGCATACTGTTCGGCTATTGCGGAATGAGTTGTATTATCGTCGTATTTGTTATTGTAATCGGAAACGATAAAGCTTATACAGTCGTCAAAATCCTTTTCGGTAATCAGCGAAAACTCACTTTCAATACGGTTGAACTTAGCAAGGTGATTCCGTTTCTGGTGAAATTTTTTTCCTTTCATTTCCGCAAGGTCTGAACGAAGGTAGATATAATCCGAGCTGTCGCGGTCAAGTTCAGCGGTGAAGCTGTCGGGATAAAGCTGATTCAGCATCGCAATGGAGTGTTCCGTAACTCCGCATATCCGCAGGGGATGTCCCATACTGTTGCTGAAACCTTCCATTTCGGTTATAACATCTTTGTAATCGCCCTTGCCTGAGGAAAGTATAAAAGTCGGTATACCGTCTTCACTTCCGAAAGAGCAGACAATGTAAAAATCCTTGTAAAAACAGATTCTTGAATCTGCAAGTCTGCACCATGCAAGATTATTTGCAAAGGAATATTCACATCCCATAAAATTCGATTCCGCAAGAGCTTTATTGGCTTTTTCCTTGTCAGCAAGAGTAATCGGACGAAATTCAAGCATCTGCGGAATCCTTTATAAACTGCGCAAAATATGCCTTAACCTCAGTCGCCTTGCCGCAGGTCATTTTTCCCTCTGGGCACTTTCCGCTTGCTACGCAGGAGGGACCTGCATATTTAAAGATATTCGGAGCAGTCTGCAGGCATAATTTCAGCATTTCGTTGGCTACAGCGCGGATTTCCCACTGTGCACGATTACAGCAGCGGTGGTGGAAAAAGTTGAAAAGTGAGCGCACGTTCATAGTAACCACGATTTTTGTTTCACAGGCATTGGGGAGAATAAAACGCGCATCCTCGTTGGCAAGCTTTCTCGCCTTGGATTCAGCGGATTTTTCATCAAGTCCCTCTGCCATAAAACGATTTTTATGGGATTCAGTAAGCATATCGGCAATTTTGTCATAGCTGTCTGAAATCAGGCTTATAGTACGGTCAAATTCGGCTTTAGCCTCGGGATTGTTTTCAATCTCAGGGGGAGTAACAAACTCAAATCTGTTTTCATTGACGTATCGCTGACTTTTCTGGGAATATGAGGCGATACGGTGACGTACAAGCTGGTGTGAGCAGGCACGGGATATACCCTCGATGCCAAAAGTAAAGCTTACGTGTTCCAGAACGCTTTCATGACCGATAGAAACAAGCATATCTATGAAATTTGCTGTTTTTTCATCAGTAAGTCCGTCGCGGAGAGAGCCGATATCGCTGCTTGAATAGCACAGCTTTGCGGCAGTTGCCACAATTTTTTCAGCGTCGGGAGTATATGCAAGAAGTGAAACATTCATAATAAATCCTCTGATGTTATAATTTACAGGGAATCCCTGTCTTTGAACATATATTATTATTTTATCATTTTTTGGCTTTATAGTCAAGAGAAAATCCTTAAAAAATCCGTATAAGGACAAGTTCCGTTAAAATGCACAGGAATTAAGCCGATTAACTAAAAAAAGTCGGGAGGCAAATTGCAAAAAATGTTGTAAAATACTGGGAAATATGATATAATAACTATGTATGTTTATTGTACAGTAATGTGAGGTGTTATATGAACAATCTGATTACAATAAGCTGTGAATCGGTAAAACAGATTAATTTTGCAATGCAGCAGAACTACATACCGATTTTCCGCAGCGTAACAATAAAGAATAACAGTTCTGAGGAACTGAAAAATATAAAAATCAAAATCAGATTTGAACCTGATTTTGCCATTGAATACGAATCTGCCCCCGTTGATATCCAAGGGAACGAAGCTGTTGAAATATCGCCTTTGAATATTATTCTCCGTCCCGAATATCTTTTCGGGTTGACAGAAAAACTGATAGGTTGTATGATGATTGAAGCTGTATGCGAAAATGAAATCATCGCCAGTATTACGGATAACATTGAGCTTCTCGCCTATGACCAGTGGACAGGACTTAATATACTTCCTGAGATGATAAGTGCCTTTGTAACGCCAAATCATCCTAAAATTGCTGAAATTATTTCCAAGGCATCGGAGTATCTGAAAAAATGGTGCGGAGATCCCTCATTTACAGGTTATCAGAGCCGCAGTTCAAACGTTGTGAAAATGCAGATGTGCGCCGTATATGCCGCATTGCAGACTGAAAATATAGCTTATGCAATGCCCCCTGCAAGCTATGAATCGGCACAGAGAGTACGTCTGCCAGATGCTGTACTTACAGGAAAAAGTGGCACTTGTCTTGACCTTGCAGTTCTGTATTGCGCCTGTCTTGAATATATCGGGCTGAATCCACTTCTTGTGCTAATGGACACCCACGCATTTGCAGGCTGTTGGCTTGAAGAAGAAAGCTTCCCCGATTGTCTGTGTTATGATAATACAGCTCTCACAAAGCGTGCTGCAAAAGGTATTGACACAATTTCAGTTGTGGAATGTACGGATTTTGTTGCTGGAAAATCTGTTGATTTTGATAATGCAGAAGCTCACGGTATTTCAAAGCTTGGAGATACTGAAAAATTCGTATGTGCTGTTGATATAAAGCGTACAAGAATAAGCGGTATACGTCCTATTCCTGCCAGAGTTGCAGATTCGGGAACATTTAAAGCCGTTGACTACGGTACGCGGAAAAAATCCGAAATAACCTCAGCTCCAAATGAAATCTTACATAACGGGGGAATAATCACCGACAGCGGAAAGCATGAAAAACTCACAAAGCAGAAAATGTGGGAAAGAAATCTTCTTGACCTCAGCCTGAGAAACAGTCTGCTGAATTTCCGTATGAAATCCACAAGCGTAAGAATTATTACAACGGATTTAAGCCGTCTTGAAGATGAACTTTCGGGAGGGGAGGAATACAGGCTTTATCCCGCTCCTGAGGATATGTTCAGCAATGTTGCTGACAGCCGACTTTTTGAGCTTGAAAATAACAGGGAACAGATTGCCGTAATTGCTGACGAGGAACTGAAAAATCGTCGTTTGCGTACATATCTTACAGCGGCAGAACTTGAAAAGAATATGTCAAAGCTGCGCAGACTTGCTAAAGTAAGCCTTGAAGAAAATGGAGCGAATACCATATATCTTGCGTTGGGATTCCTTGAATGGTACGAGACAGACAGAAGCGAAAAGCCGCGATATGCGCCGCTTATACTGCTTCCTGTGAATATTACGCGAAAGATTCAGGATAAGTCATACAGCATAAAGCTCCGTGACGAAGCTGTACAGATAAATATAACCCTCCTTGAAATGCTCCGACAGAATTTCGGCATAGATATTCAGGGGTTGGGACAGCTTCCGGAAGATGAAAAGGGAGTAGATATTCCGCAGATTTTCAGTGTTGTACGGCATGCGGTTATGGCTAATTCCCGTTGGGATGTCAAGGAACTTGTGTTTATAGGGCAATTTTCATTCAGTCGATTTATCATGTGGAATGACATATGCAACCGTTCCGATGACCTTATAAAAAACAAGGTTGTGGCAAGTCTTGTATCGGGCAAAAAGGAGTGGAGCGACAGCGATATATCAATAACTCCCAAAGAGCTTGATGAAAACGTCATGCCCTCGGAGCTTGCAGTGCCTTTATCTGCGGATTCCTCACAGCTTGGGGCGATTTATGCCGCAAATCAGGGGAAAAGCTTTGTGCTTCACGGACCTCCCGGAACTGGAAAATCCCAGACAATTACGAATATAATTGCAAATGCGCTGTATCACGACAAATCCGTGCTTTTTGTTGCGGAGAAAATGGCGGCTCTTGAAGTTGTACAGAAACGTCTTGAAAAACTTGGGCTTTCGCCATTTTGTCTTGAACTCCATTCAAATAAATCACGTAAAAGAGATGTGCTGAATCAGCTTGACAATGTGCTGAATATCGGGAAAAAAGCATCTCCCAATGAATACAGTGCAGAGGCTGAAAGAGTTGCGGCTCTCCGCCGTGAGCTCAATGAATCTGCAAAGGAAATTCACAGTAAAAGAAGCTTCGGAATGTCGGTATATGAGGCAATTGTAAAATATGAAAAATATTCTGAATATGGCGGAAAGCTGAGCTTTACAAATGAATTTCTCAATTCCGTAAATGCGGAAATATATCAGAACTGTATTGAGGAACTTGAAAAGCTTGGGGCATCGGGAAAAGCTTTCGGAGATATTAGCGGAACCCCGTTGAAATGCTGTAGTCTCACAGAATATACTCCTGTTATGCGTGAGCAGCTTTCGGAAACGCTTTCACAGTTTATAACAGCAATTGAAAAAGTGGAGGGTGAAAAAACATATTTCAGCGATATTTCGGGAAAGGATAATATAAGCAGTGCTCAGCTGAAAGCCATTTCCGATATATCATCAGCTTCTCTTTCAGAGGGAGATATTATTGCTGATATCATCTGCGGTGAGGGCTGGGACAGAATCAAAGATACAGTAAAATTCCTTTTAAACGACGGACATGAGCAGAAAAAGCTGAAATCTGAAATTATGTCAGAGTTTGAGCCGACGGTGTTCAGCTATGACAGCGGAAATGCCATTGCTGAGTGGAAAACAGCGCAGAACAGCTGGGTAATTCCAAAGCTTATGAAAAGCGGCAAGCTTGTAAAATCACTGTGCGCTCATGCAAAATCAGCTGATACCATTACAAAGGAAAATTTTGCTGATTACTGTGAAAAACTGAATAAATGCAAAACGCTTACAGAGACGGTAAATAATATTCCTGCGGCTGTTACTGAAATTTTCAGCAGTCATACAGGTTTGCTTATGGGTGAAAATACCGATTGGAACTCAGTTGAAAAAGCTGTGGAGATATCTGAAAATCTGAGAGCAATTATCAGCGGAAGCCTCTTTAATTCTGCTGAAAAACAGCGCATTTCACAGCGCATAACAGCAATGTTCGGCACATCTCAGCGTAAGTCTGAAAACAGAGCTAATGCTGAATCCTTTACGGAAAAATATTCCTTGTGCGAAAAAATTCTCAGTGAGCTGAAAGATAAATACTGTCTCGTTCCCGATAAGCTTATGGGTGAAAATCCTATTTCCGACACAATTGAACAGGTGCATAGTATCATATCTGCACTTCCTATGCTAAGGGAATGGACCGGTATTATGGCTATATGCCGCCGCCTTGAAGAATTAGGCACAAGCAATTCAGTAAAAGCTTATATGGAGGGAAGAATCGAATCCGATAATCTTGCAAAAGCCTTTGAATGTGATATATGCCGCGGATTTGCAGTTAAAACTATATCTGAAAATCCTGTTCTTGCAGGATTTCAAGGAGCTGTATTTGAGGAGACAATCAGAAAATTCGGACAGATTCTTGATAATTTCCGCAGACTTACCGTTGAAGAACTTGTTGCAAAGCTTTCTGCAAAAATTCCCGATTCTCAATCGGCAGATTCAGAACTTCTGCTGCTGAAAAAAGCCATAAAGAACGGCGGTAGAGGAATGTCAGTTCGCAGACTTTTCGACAACATACCCACGCTTCTGCGGAAAATATGCCCCGTTATGCTTATGAGCCCCATATCTGTGGCGCAGTACATAGACCCCTCATATCCCAAGTTTGATTATGTAATATTTGACGAGGCTTCACAGCTTCCCACCTGCGAGGCTGTAGGTGCGGTATCACGAGGGGAAAATGTTATTATATCCGGAGATCCGAAACAGCTTCCTCCCACCAGCTTTTTTTCCGCGTCCCATAGCGACGAGGAAAACATGGAAAACGAAGATCTGGAAAGTCTCCTTGATGACTGCCTTGCTTTGTCCATACCAAGTGAGCATCTGCTGTGGCATTACCGTTCACGGCATGAAAGCCTTATAGCGTACAGCAATGCGAAATATTACGGAAATAAACTATATACATTCCCGTCCGCAGATAATATGGTATCAAAAGTTACACGCATAGCTGTTGACGGATATTACGACAGAAGCAAGACGAGAACTAATAAAGCAGAGGCGCAGGCTGTTGTGGCTGAAATCGTTCGCCGCCTTAGAGATGAGGAACTCCGCAAGGAAAGTATCGGAGTTGTAACATTCAGTATGCCTCAGCAGAATCTCATAGATGATTTGCTTGCAGAGGCATACAGAAACGAACCGCAGCTTGAAAAAATTGCGGACGAGCTTTATGAGCCGATAATCATAAAAAATCTTGAAAATGTTCAAGGTGACGAGCGAGACGTTATCATGTTTTCTGTTGGGTATGGTCCCGACAAGGACGGAAAGCTTTCAATGAATTTTGGACCTCTTAACAGGGACGGCGGTTGGAGACGACTTAACGTAGCCATTACCCGAGCAAGAAAACGTATGCTTGTATTTTCTGTCATTACTTCGGATATGATAAATCTGTCGGTTACTCGCTCCGAGGGTGTCGAGGGACTTAAAGGCTTCCTCAAATTTGCGGAGCAGGGCGGCGATATCGCCGTAAAGGCTGAAAATTCGAGAACAGCATCGGAGGGATTTGAAAAAATTGTAGCCGACGAGCTGAAAAAACGCGGATATATCGTTGATTGCTCTGTAGGACGTTCAGATTTCAAGGTTGATATCGCCATAGCGCATCCCACCGACAGCGGAAAATATATTCTTGGAATCTTCTGCGGTACAAAATCGGGATATGAACATACAACAGCCGAGGACAGATATATTTCACAGAAAAATGTTTTACAGGGACTTGGCTGGGAGACTATGAATCTCCATATCCTTGACTGGCTTGACAACAAGGAAAAGGCTCTTGAACGCATAGAAAGCAGGATTTCGGAAATCCTTAATAAAACGTGATAAGGAGAGAAAATTGAACAGTATATTAATAATCATAGGAAAAATTATAGTAGCTGTACTGCGGCTTTTCAAACGCAATGCAGGTAATCTTCCCGGAATCGTGCTCTGGCATCTGACAAAGGGAAAATGCTGTAAGATGTTTAAAGTTGACTGTCCGATTATTGCAGTTACGGGAACAAACGGCAAGACATCTGTAACAAACTGTATTGCACAGCTTTTTGAGCAGAACGGCAAGAAGATAATCATAAACAAAGAGGGCAACAATCTTGATACAGGCATCTGCTCCCTTCTTCTCCGCCATTGCAATATAAGCGGAAAGGTAGACGCCGATTATCTTATATTTGAAACAGATGAAAGTCATGTTCCCGTTGTGTATTCACAGCTGAAACTTGAAACTCTTGTGGTACTGAATTTCTTCCGCGACCAGCTTGACCGCAACGGCGAAATGGAAACGCTTATCCAGAAGATAAACGGCTTCTGCAAGACCTTTGAGGGAAATCTCGTACTCAACGGTGATGACCCAAATACTGCCCGTCTTGGCAGAGCAAACGAGAAGAATAAGAATGTAAAATACTTCCACGCAAAACCCTATGCTTTTGCAACGGAGAGTATATTTGAGGCATCCGAGGGACGTTTCTGTCCATTCTGCGGTGAGTCTCTGGAATATGAGTATTACCAGTATTCCCACATTGGCAAATTCAGCTGTAAGAAATGCGGATTCGGCAATTACGAGCCATATATCACAGCAGAGAATATCGACCTTGAAAAATCCGTATTCACAGCCGACGGTCACAAGTATTCACCACAGCTGAACAGCATATACAATATCTACAACATGACCGCTGTTGCAGCGGCGGCAAAGCTTTATGATATCCCCGAAAATGTAACAGATAACGTAATCTCAAAATACACTATAAACAACGGACGTATGGAAACCTTTATGCTTGGTGACAGAAAAGCAACGCTGAATCTTGCAAAAAATCCTGTGGGAGCAAATATGACGCTGCGAGTTATGAACGAAATGCAGACAGAAAAGGAATTGCTTTTTGTTCTCAATGATAATATTGCTGACGGTCTTGACGTATCGTGGATATGGGATATAAATTTCAGTGTATTTGACCGTGTTACAAGAGTTGTAACATCCGGCACAAGAGCTCATGATATAGCCGTAAGAATCAAATGTTCAGGATATCCTGCCGAGAATATAACAGTTCGTCCTGACCTTGACGAAGCCGTTGCAGAGCTTGCAAAAACTGAGGGCAGAAAATTCGTAATAGCAAATTATACAGCAGTTCAGCCCACACGTTCAGCATTGAAGCGATACGCTGAGAAGCACGGAGGTAAAAATGAGTAAGATAAAAATACTTCATATGTATGCAGATATGCTTGACCTTTACGGCGACAGCGGAAATATGGAAATAATTGCTTACCGCTGTAAAATGCGCGGAATCGAATGTGAAATTGACAAATATTCCATAGATTCCCCAATGCCTGATTTTTCTGCCTATGATTTGATATATATTGGCGGCGGTGCTGACCTTGAACAACAGCACATTTCCGAGGATTTAGTAAAATGCAGAAACGGCATAGAGGCGGCATACAAAAACGGAACGTTTCTTTTTCTGATATGCGGCGGATATCAGCTTATGGGCAAGCATTACCGTGATGCAGACGGTGTGGATATTCCCGGACTTGCCCTGTTTGATTACTACACAATAGCCGAGCCGAACCGCCGAAAGAGATGTATAGGCAACGTTGTAATACGTACTGAATTTACAGGAAAAACTGTGGATATTGTTGGATTTGAAAATCATGGCGGACAAACCCATGATGTAAAAACTCCCCTTGGAGAAGTGTTGTACGGACACGGAAACCGCACAAAAAGCAGACACGAGGGATATTTTGAAAAAAACGTAATAGCTACGTATATGCATGGTCCATGCCTTGCAAAAAATCCGGAAATATCCGATTATATTATCGGATATTGCATAAACAGAAACAGCGATACAGTTGCACAACTCACCCCCCTTGACGACAAGCTTGAAAATGATTGCCGTCAGGTTATGATTGACAGACTTTTGAATAAATAAGCATTTACAATTAAGGAGAATTATGAAAAGATTATTTTTTGCATTTATATTGACAGCAGTATGCACATTGACAGCATGCGGAAAGACGGTAAGTACAGATTCAGATATAGTTCCGAAAGCGGAAACGACGGAGTTTGTAGTTACAACAGCTTCAACGGAAACAACAAGCAGCGGAACTGCAGCTGTAAATAAAACAACAGCAACCGCGGTATCGACTACGGCTACAACAATTGCAATTGCTGATAAGAAAATTCCCGATGAAGTATACTTTGAGAATATTGACACAGTTGAAGTGTATGATGAAATACCGTTGTCAGAGTTTATAACCGATACAAACGTTACCCTCCTTGAACCCGACAAAAAAATCGGTACAAAGAAAATCGGTCACAAGGGAGTAAAGGTAAAATTTGAATATAACGGCGAAGAGTACGAGGGAAAACTGGGATATGACGTAGTTGATACCACAAATCCCGTGATACTGAATATGGGCTGGAATCCCTATGTAAAGCTTGACCAGCCATTTAATCTCAGCTCTATTGTGGGATATGTTGATAACTACGACCGCGCACCTGTGCTTACTTACACAGGAGAGGTTGATACATCAAATATCGGAACATATGATATTACCGCAACCGTAACAGATCAGTCGGGAAACAGTACAAGCTGGGATATGACAGTTCTTGTACTCAGTGAAATACCTGCCCCGGAGGACAATAACCCAAGAGTAAATTTTCAGGATTTCATGGATTATTACTGCTATGAAAATGTAAGCTATGGTATAGATGTTTCAGCATGGCAGACAAATGTAGATTACGAAAAAGTCAGGGAGCAGGGCTGCGATTTTGTAATTATGCGTATGGGTTACTATTACGGCGAAATCGTAATGGACGACTACTATCAGCAGAATATGGAAAATGCAACAGCAGCAGGACTTGATGTGGGAGTATATTTCTACACCACAGCCAACACCGAGGACGAAGCAAGGGAGCAGGCACGCTGGATAGTTGAACAGCTTGACGGCAGAGAGCTTGATTATCCCGTAGCATTTGACTGGGAGGAATGGGGACAGTTTCAGCAGTATGGCATGAATGTGTATGACCTGAACCAGATATTTGAGGCATTCTGCGATGAGCTTGAAAAGAACGGATACACGGGTATGCTTTACAGCAGTAAGAATTTTCTCAATAACTTCTGGACAAACAAGAATAACCGACCTGTATGGCTTGCACACTACGTTGATGTAACAGATTACGAGGGACAATTTGCAATATGGCAGGCAAGTGCATATGGCAGAATGGACGGAATTGAGGGCGATGTTGATATGAATATCAGACTCAATGAAGTGCCATTATATTAAAAAAGGATTCTATATACCGTAATTCTGTGTAGGGGCGGATATTATCCGCCCGCAATTTCAGAACAAAATTTGGTTTTTTGACAATCTTTGGCGGAGGATAAGTCCTCCGCCATTTGTTATATTCCCTGTTTTTTCATCATAATATTAAAAGAATCCCTTATGCAAAAACGGAGGAATATACATATGATTAAAAACAGGATTGTAAGAGATACAATAATGCTGACGATTATGCAGCTTATACTTGATTCAGCCGCGCTGTTACTAAACGGATTCATTACCCGCCGGCTTGGAGCATCTGCAATAGGAATGTTTTCACTTATGGGCTCATTTCTGGGACTTGCGGGAATTATTTCCAACGGAAACGCATTTTTATGCACAAGCCGTCTTATCTCGGAGGAAATGGGGAAAAAGAACGGCAATCCCAACCGTGTGCTTTTTCACGGAATAAGGTTATGTATGGCTCTCAGTCTTACGGTATCAGCAATAATTATAATCTTTGCCCGCCCATTAGGAATGAAATTTTTCGGAGACGGAGAGGTTGTATCGGTTCTGAGATTCATGCCCATAGCCCTTGTGACAGGTGCAGTGTCCTGTTGCTTCAAGGGATATTTCAATGCCTGCCGAAAAGCCTCATCTGCGGCGGCGGCAGATATTGCGGAATTTATTGTGAAATCTGCGGCAATAGTGATTATGACGGCTCTTTCTGCCGATAATAGTGAAGGTGCAGTATGCAGAATAATGATATTTTCCATTATAGCAGGAAATATAACATCATTTCTTTTTCTGCTTGTACTGTTTGCAAAAAAACGTGTTAAAGGTACGGGAAAAGGAACGCTTTCATTCCGACAGTATGCCGCATTTGCATTTCCAATTATGGGCGGAGGCGTACTGACAGCGATTCTCAGCAGTACAAACGACGCACTTGTCCCCATATGCCTCAGACAGTACGGCGATTCACTTGATGAAGCTCTTGCACTGTTCGGCATATTTGAGGCAATAGTAATACCTACTCTTTTCTTCCCAAGCGTTGTATTGTGCTCAATGTCGGGGATTATTGTTACAGAATCTGCAAGAGCCTCCGCGTCTGACAATAGTGAAAGGCTGAAAAGTATAACTTCACGGCTTATCAGATATACCATGATATACGGAGTATTTGCCTCAGCAGTCCTGATACGCTTCGGCAGACCTATAGGGGAACTTTTAGGTGGCGGAGAAATGGGAGGAAACATGATATCGGCAATTGCTCCCGTAGTACCATTTATATATCTGGAAATTGTACTTGAAGCCATGATAAAAGGAATGGGCTTGCAGGGATTTTCCTCAATAAATTATTTTGCGGAATATGTTATAAGAATATCAATTGTACTTGTGGCAGTTTCACATATCGGCTTCTGGGGAATTGCACTTTCGTATTATGCAAGCAACATATTCGGTAATATATCGCGAATTGTCAGACTTTTAAAGCACACAGGAGTACGATTCAGACTTTTTTCAATGGCAATTTCTCCCATTCTGTATGCATTTCTTACGATGTCAGCGGCTGATTTGATTTTTCGTTTGTTCAGTGTAAAAGCTGAAAGTATTTTCACAATGTCAGTGTATGTTATTATTTGGCTGGGATTATATGGCGGAGTGTATATTTTATCGCATATATTAACTCCTGTAGATTTTAGAAATAAATTATTTGTGCATAATAGACAAACAAGTGCGTAAAAAGTAATGAGAAATGTAGAAAAAACAAAATAGTATTGCAATTTGTCTATTTTTGTTATATAATTATAAATGTGCTATAAAAAAAGCACAAAATCACAAAAAAATATGCAAATTCCATAATGGAGGAAAAACGAATGACTAATTATGATGTAACACAGATAAGAAATATAGCTTTTGCAGGACACAATGGTTCAGGTAAGACATCACTGGCAGAAGCACTGTTATACAAGGCAGGAGCTTCAGACCGTCTGGGCAAGATAGCAGACGGTACAACTGTATGCGATTACGATCCCGAGGAAATCAAGAGAGCCATATCAATCGGCACATCTCTTGCCTCTTTCAATTATAATAACAACAGAATTAATCTTCTTGATACCCCCGGTTTGTTTGACTTTGCCGCTGAAATGGTTGAGGGAGTCCGCGCCGCTGATACTGTAATGATTACAGTTTCCGCTAAATCAGGTGTAAGGGTAGGAACAAGAAAGGCATATGACGAAGCTGTAAAGCAGGGCAAGTCTAAGATGTTTGTGGTAACAAAAATCGACGACAAGGATGCAAACTTCTTTAACGTCCTCACAGAGCTTAAAACAGTATTCGGACCTACTGTATGCCCTGTAGTTGTTCCCGTTATCAGCGACGGCAAGATTGTTTCATACGTAAATCTCATTGAGATGAAAGCTTATAAATACGATAACAAGGGTAACGCTATTGAAACAGATATGCCTACAGCTGAGATTTCAGAGAAGTTTGAGTACCGTATCGAAGGACTTGTTGCGGCAGTTTCAGAGGCTGTTGCAGAGACTTCCGATGAACTTATGGAGAAGTTCTTCGAGGGTGAGCCTTTCACACAGAAGGAGCTTATCGACGGTATTCACGACGGTATGAACAGAGGTATCATTACTCCTGTTGTGTGCACATCTGCAACAGAACTTACAGGTATTGATATGCTCTTCAAGGAAATCGAGCTTCTTCTCCCGAATCCTACAGAGGTCTATGCTGCTGAGGCATACACTCCCGCAAAGGATGTTGTTGAGATTGCTTGTTCCGAAAGCGATCCTCTTTCTGCATACGTATTCAAGACAATTGCCGATCCCTTTGTTGGCAAGATGTCATTCATAAAGGTTATTTCAGGTAAGCTAACAGCTAACAGTGAGGCTGTAAATTCCGCTACAGGAAATACAGAGAAGATAGGCAAGCTTGTAAATCTCTGCGGTAAGAAGCAGTCTGAGACTTCATCTGCTTCTGCCGGTGATATCGTTGTTGCGGTTAAGATTACAGCAAATACAGGGGATACTCTTTCCGCTGTTTCACGAATTGTTGAATTTCCTGCTATGGAATTCCCAAATACCTGTTATTCAATGGCTGTAAAGGCTAAGGCACAGGGCGATGAGGCTAAAATCTCCACAAGTATGCAGCGACTTACAGAGGAAGATCCTACTCTCACATATATTCAGGACGAAACAACAAAGGAGCAGATTCTCAGCGGACTTGGCGAACAGCATCTTGAAGTTGCAGCAGCAAAGGCAAAGGCTAAATTCGGCGCAGATATCAAGCTTTCAGTTCCAAAGATTGCGTATAAGGAGACTATCCGCAAGAAAGTAAAGGTAGAGGGTAAGCATAAGAAGCAGTCAGGCGGTCACGGTCAGTACGGTCACGTATGGATTGAATTTGAGCCCTGCGTAAGCGATACACTTGTATTTGAGGAAAAAGTATTTGGCGGTGCAGTACCGAAGAATTACTTCCCCGCAGTACAGAAAGGGCTTGAGGATTCCGTAAAGAAAGGCGTACTTGCAGGCTGTCCCGTTGTAGGCTTAAAGGCTATATTGGTTGACGGTTCGTATCACCCCGTTGATTCATCGGAAATGGCATTCAAGACAGCCGCTTCACTTGCATACAAGGAGGGACTCCGTCAGGCTGACCCCGTTATGCTTGAACCTATCGGCGAGCTTAAAGTAAATGCTCCCGACGAAAATACAGGCGATATTATGGGCGAACTCAACAAGCGCCGCGGCAGAGTTCTCGGCATGGAGCCTGTTTCTCACGGAATTACACAGATTGTTGCAGAAGTGCCAATCAGAGAAATGCATGATTTTGCAATGTATCTCCGTCAGGTAACAAGAGGCATGGGCAGCTTCACATTTGAATTTGTAAGATATGAACAGCTTCCTGCAAATCTTCTTGCAGAGGTAATTTCGGCAGTAAACGTTGAAGAATAAAGTGATACTAGGACAAACAGCGGCACTCATTACCGCTGTTTGTCTTTTTCCGATGAATGCGTCAGCCGCCTTTAGAGGCGATGTAAACGGCGACGGAACATTTTCCGCAGCCGATCTTGTATCATTTTCACGGTATATTCTGGGCTCGGGAGAAATGCCGAAATCTCTCAGTTCAGGGGATATGTACCCCGATAATGTACTTGATATCTATGATGTTATTATAATGCGAAAGGAGCTTGTACAAGCTCCTGAAACAAATATAGTCCGTGTAACAAATACGGAGGAACTGAAAACAGCTCTTGCCAATGCCAAGCCGGGAGACGAAATAGTTCTTGCGGAGGGCGAGTATATCTACAGCGGTTCAACTCCACAGGGACGTACGTTTACAGGAGAGGCAGACGGAACAGAAACAGCTCCGATAATACTTCGTTCAGAAAATCCCGATAATCCGTCAATTATATCGGGTACAACCCTTGAACATCACTATGCCCTTACTATTTTAGGCGATTGGTGGGAGCTCCGTGATTTAAAAATCACCAATGCTTCAAAGGGTATAATTGTTGACAACAGCAATTATACAAAGATAATCAACTGCGAGGTGTACAATATAGGTACGGAGGGTATACATCTCCGCGACAACAGTTCATATTGTCTTGTTGAAAGCTGTAATATTCATGATACAGGAGTAATTACACCAAAGTATGGCGAGGGTGTGTATGTGGGTAGTTCCAAATCTACTACTGGCTATGGCTTCAAATGCGATTACAACACAATCCGCAACTGTCAGATTGGACCGAATGTAGCGGCGGAGCATGTTGACGTAAAGGAATACACAACGGGAACGCTTATTGAGTACTGCACATTTGACGGCAAGGGTATGAAAGGCGAAAACTACGCCGACAGTTTTGTTGACCTCAAAGGTAACGACTGTATACTGCGGTATTGTACAGGCTACAGAAACGGCGAGAACAATATAAACCGTGCATTTGAAATGAACAAGCTTGACGAGGGCTGGGGACAGAATGCGTATATCTACAGCAATAAGGTGTATATGGATACTGCGGTTAATTCTCAGGGCAAGGAAATGGTATTCCTTAATTCGTGGAATTGCACGGAAACCGTATGGGATAACTGGATGGCATATGAGGACGGAGAGCTTTTCTATTGCGACGACGAAAAGGATAAGTGGACATACTATAACTGTAATGGTCTGACTTACGGAGATTCATCTATGGAGGAGGATTTGCCAAGATGAAAAAATATAATTTTTACGGCTGGGAAAATGGCGGTATAAAGCCTATGACAGAGGATATTCCCTGTATTTCAAATCTGTGGGATATGTACGATGCATTATGTGAAATATGGTCTGCGGAGACTTGTGCTCCCCGTATGCGCCATAAGTGGACGAAAGAAAATAAAACTCTCGGACAGTGTTCGATAACAGCATTTCTTGTGCAGGATTATTTCGGCGGTGAGGTTTACGGAATTTTACGAAGCGACGGAAATTATCATTGCTATAATGTAATTGACGGATTTGTATTCGACCTTACAAGCGAGCAATTCGGAGATGAAAAACTGAATTACAGCGTAAATCCACTGCAAAGCAGGGATGAGCATTTTCAGAAAGAAGAAAAAATGAACAGATATAAACATCTTAAAAGTCAATTTGAGAGTGTCCGACAAGATTGTTGGATGACATAAATAATTTCGTTCCGAAATTGCGGGCGGATAATATCCGCCCCTACACCAAACAACGATATATAGCCAATTTGTAGGGGCGAGCATTGCTCGCCCTTTAATTATGCCTTTTTCTATGTAATTTTGGGAAGTAAAAAAGCGTTTCGTTTGGTTTACAATAATATTATGAATGAGGCGATAAAAAGAAAAAATTATAATTATAACAATTTCCCCTTGACAAGTACGTCAAAAAGTGGTATAGTTATTATACAGCGTACAATTGTACGTCTGTCACGGACGATTTTGAAAAGGTGATGAGCATGGAACAGATATCCCAGCTTATTGTTGTGGATGCACAGATACTTCCCGACGTTTTTACAAAGGTGCTTGAAGTAAAAAAGCTTATGGCAAGAAAGGACGAAAAAAGCTTCGCCTCAGCCTGTAAGAGAATAGGCATATCAAGAAGCGCTTATTATAAGTATAAGGACAGCGTATTTTCCTACGATGAGCTTTTTAACAGAAAAATAGTAAATCTTTATCTGCTCCTTAATGACGAACCGGGAGTGCTTTCAAGCGTGCTTATATTTTTGAACAGTATCAATGCCAACATTTTGACGGTAAATCAGAGTATTCCCGTTGACGGCGCTGCTGCTGTAAATATATCAATAAGGCTTACTTCGGAAATCCACGAGGAGCTTAAATCACTTAATTCAATATCAGACCTTGAAGGCGTTCTTGAGGTAAAGGTCCTGTCAGCCGAATAAAACAGGCTTAATTCAATAAAAGGAGTTTTTTTATGTCAGTTAAAGTTGCGGTATTAGGTTATGGAGTTGTAGGCTCAGGTGTTGTGGAGCTTTTCTATAAGAATAAGAAAAGCATCGAGCAGCACGCAGGCTGTGAAATGGATATAAAGTATATTGTAGATATCCGCGATTTCCCCGATTCACCGTACAAAGATAAATTTACAAAGGATTTCAACGATATCCTCAACGACCCTGAGGTTACAATAGTAGCCGAGTGTATGGGCGGAGTTGAGCCGGCATTTACATTTCTGAAATCTTCACTTGAAAAGGGAAAAAGTGTTTGCACATCAAATAAGGAGCTTGTAGCGGCAAAGGGAGATATTCTTCTTGCAGCAGCAAAGGCAAACAATTGCAATTTCTTCTTTGAGGCAAGCGTAGGCGGAGCAATTCCGATTATCAGACCTCTCCACCGCTGTCTTGCGGCAAATGATATTGACGCTGCCTGCGGTATTCTCAACGGTACAACAAACTTTATCCTCACAAAAATGTATGAAGACGGCATGACATTTGAGGATGCATTAAAGCTTGCGCAGGAGCTTGGATACGCAGAAAAAGATCCCACAGCTGACGTTGAAGGACACGATGCATGCCGTAAGATTTGTATTATTTCTTCACTTATATTCGGCAAGCACGTATATCCCGACAGTGTATACACTAAGGGCATTTCCGACGTAAAGCTCTGCGATGTAGCCGCTGCTGATGTTCTTGGATACGCAGTAAAGCTTATCGCATCTGTAAAGCGCCTTGAAAACGGCAAGATTCTGCCTACAGTAATGCCTATGCTTGTACCTCACGAGAGCATTATGGCAGGCGTAAACGACGTATTTAATGCAGTTATGGTATATGCCGATGGTATTGACAAGGCAATGTTCTACGGCAGAGGTGCAGGAAAGCTGCCTACAGCAAGCGCAGTTCTGGGCGATGTTATTGAAGCCGCAAAGCACAAGGTGACTGTATTCTCACAGAGCTGGGAGAGCAGTGCAGATACAGAGTTTATCGCTTCTGTTGATGATATGAAAGCAAAGTGGTATTTCAGCGTACCTGCTGACACAGCGGAGCTTCCTGAGGGAACATATACAGATTATGACAAATCCTCATTTGTAACAGAGGAAGAGCTCACATTCAAGGAAGCAGAAGCAAAGGCAAAGGAACTCAGCGCAATGGCATGGATTCCTGTGCTTGATTAATAGAATTTCACGGCGGAGGATTTCTCCGCCGTTTGCGTAAACAAAAAAGAGCGGACATTATCCGCTCTGAGATTGTCGAAAAAACTGAATTTCGTACCAAAATTGCGGGCGGATAATATCCGTCTCTACACAGAATTACGATATATAGCCAATTCGTAGGGACACGGCGAGCCGTGTCCGTTCTGGTTATAATATTACGAAAGGAGAATCATAATGCCAACACTGATATCATTAGCGGCATATGCCGTAATAAGCCTTATAGCATTTGTGATGTATTTCGCCGACAAGAAAAAGGCGCAGAAAAACAAATGGCGCATAAAAGAGGCAACCTTGCTCGGCTTCGGATTTTTCGGCGGAGCCATAGGTGCACTTCTTGCAATGAAAATATTCCGACACAAGACAAAGCACTGGTATTTCTGGGCAGTCAACATAATCGGCTTGATTTGGCAAATTGCCCTTGCAGTATTCCTCTTTATAAAGTTTTAAGTCCCGATTTTATACCCGACATTATAATATCCCTTGCCTTTATTGCGCCCTCTTTTGACATGGGCGGAGTATGGGGCAGGGGATATTCTATACCCAATTCCTCATATTTTTTCCGCGCCATATCGTGATATGGTAGTACATCAAGGGCTTTAAAATTTGAAAGAGTTGAAAGGAATTCACCAAGTCGGAACAATTCGTCCTCATCGTCAGTGAGATTAGGCACAACCACACGGCGAATCCATACAGGGATTTTTAAATCTCGTAAATGCTCCGCAAACCGCAGGATATTTTCATTTCCGATACCCGTCAGGGATTTATGATTTTCCGAATCCATATGCTTTATATCCAGCATAACAAGGTCGGTATATTTCAGAATTTCGTCTATTTTCTCAGTATTATCGGGATTGAATACTGCTCCCGAGGTATCAAGACAGGTGTGGATATTTTCTTTTTTTGCATCGCGAAAAAGTTCAAGGAGAAAATCAGGCTGAGCGAGAGGCTCACCGCCTGTAGCAGTTATACCGCCCGATTTCAGAAATTCCCTGCACTTGTCGTATTCAGTAAGAATATCTTTTACAGACACTTCATTGCCTTTTTTAAATTCCCACGTATCAGGGTTGTGGCAGTACTGACAGCGAATAGGACATCCCTGAAAGAACACAACAAATCTCACGCCGGGGCCGTCAACAGTGCCGAAGCTTTCAGTGGAGTGAATATATCCTGTCATGGTTTCATCTCCTGTGCATATTTAAGAAGTGTATCACGGTCATTTGCCAGCATTTCGTCCATAACAGCGTCAAGAAGATTGTTAAGGCATATACCGATATTTTTGCCGCTGTAGCCAAGATAGATGAGGTCATTTCCGTTAATTGCAAGCTGTGAAATGCTCATGCAGCTTTCCTCAGCAACAAGACGGCGAGCGATATCAGCAAAGCGGTTGAATTCGTCATTTTCCGCAAGAACAAAGCTGTGTTTTGCGCTGTTATCGGCTTTTTTCGCCTCTATGAGCATAAGGAATCCGTCAAGACCAATTTGATTTATAATGCGCTTTATCTGTTTTTCAGTTTCTATTTCGTCGCTGTGACGGTAAATGATTTCGTGGACAGTGTCAATGGTTTTATTGTCAAATTTAAGTCTTTGCAGGATGTTTTTTGCCATTTCCGCGCCGATTTGCGCATGACCTTTGAAATGACCACGGCCATTTTCATCAAGTCTGTAAGCGGCAGGCTTTCCCACATCATGAAGAAGCATAGTAAGGCGGAGAATATTTTCGCCGTCAATTCCCATTGGAACAGCATTAACAGCTCTTGCGGTATGTTCATATACATCGTATTTGTGGTATGGTGAGTGTTGGTCATGGTCAAAAGCAGGGATAAGTTCAGGGATAATCTGCCCGATGATATCGCGGTATTCCATAAGTACAGAAAGAGCATTTATGCCGCCTAAAAGCTTAACAAGCTCAACAGAAATACGCTCAACAGAAATATTATCAAGGCGATTTTTAAGAGCATGAATGGCATTTGATGTATTTTCCTCTATGGTAAATCCAAGTACAGAGGAGAAGCGTACAGCTCGGAGAATCCGCAGAGCGTCCTCTGTAAAGCGTTCTTCGGGATTTCCAACACATCGGATAATTTTATTTTTAATATCATTTTCGCCGCCGAAATAATCGTATATATTACCGTTTAAATCCATAGCAATAGCATTTATAGTGAAATCACGGCGCGCCAAATCCTCACGGAGACTGTCAGTAAAAACAACGCTGTCAGGGCGACGGGAATCGGTATATTCACCGTCAATACGGAATGTGGTAATTTCAAAAGGCTCATTGTTTAGAAGAACGGTTACAGTTCCATGCTTTATACCTGTAGGAATAACTTTCTGTTGTGAAAAGACCTCAATTATCTGTTCAGGCAGAGCGTCGGTAGTTATGTCGTAATCGTGCATGGGGATACCCATAAGCATATCGCGCACACAGCCGCCTACGATATAAGCCGAAAAACCTGCATTTTCAAGAGCCGACAGAATGAATCGGCAGTTGTTTTCAATTATCATATTAACTCCTTATAAGGTTATTATCTCTATTATACACCATTTTCCGCAGAATTGCAACTATTGATGAAAAATAGGGAATATTGACGAAAAACAGTTGACCGAATCGAGAATATATGATATAATATAGAAAATATTATTGCTCCACCAACTAATGCTTGAAGAATTAGCAGGTAGAGCAATTAGATATCGAGGTGTTACCGATGAAAAGAACGGATTATATAGGCTGGGACGAATATTTTATGGGAATCGCCATATTTTCGGCTCAGAGAAGCAAGGATAACAATACACAGGTAGGAGCTTGTATTGTCAACGATGAAAAAAAGATTGTTGCAGTGGGATATAATGGTATGCCTACAGGCTGTAACGATGACGAAATGCCGTGGGAGCGAGAGGGTGAAACATCACTTGACACGAAATATCCCTTTGTATGTCACGCGGAGCTCAATGCAATACTCAACAGGAATTCCGCAAATTTAAAGGGCTGTACGTTATATGTCACACTGTTTCCCTGTAATGAGTGTGCAAAAGCAATAATACAATCGGGGATAAAAAAAGTTATATACAAGAGCAATAAGTATGCCGATAGTGAAAGCACCAAAGCCGCCGCGCTGCTTTTCAGAAAATGCGGAGTAAAGTGTGTGGAATATACGTCGTCATTAAAAACAATTACACTTGAATTATAATACCAACTCCCGAAACAACAGTAGACAAATCTGACAGCATGAATGGAATCAACATCCGTAATATCGGAATTGACAGAGCATGGTTAAATATCGGACTAATGAATCTGGTTTATAATCTGCAAAGATATGAATTTTTAAAACGGGATTCCGTATAGTACGTGATAGCTATATCCTTTTGCCTATAATACGGCAAAAATACAACAAATTAACCTACATATTAGCCGCTTTTTCAGGTGTTCAACTGAATAAGCGGCATTTATTTTGATTGAGTACGTTTTTCTTTGATTTTTATGGGGTTATTAGAGTTGTCCTAAAGCTAATGGTTTACAAAATATGTTGAATTACTACAAAATAAATACATATCATTTATGCACAATGCTAAATTTTTCCATTTCTATTGACAAATAGATGCAACTGTTATATACTGTATATATAACAGTTAAATAGTTATAAACACTGTATAACAGTTATTCGTAAATTTAAGGGGAAAGTTGGAGGTGTACAATGAAAATTTATCAGAATTCAAACGAGCCTATCTACAAACAGATAGCGGCACAGCTTCGGGAGCAGATACTCTCAGGGCAGTTAAAAGCTGGAGAGCCTCTGCCGTCAATTCGCGTATTGGCGCAGA
Source organism: Ruminococcus sp. (assembly GCA_017521805.1). Classification (GTDB taxonomy): domain Bacteria; phylum Bacillota; class Clostridia; order Oscillospirales; family Ruminococcaceae; genus Ruminococcus. The sequence goes on from JAFXDK010000034.1 coordinate 48,290, forward strand.
ATCTTAAAATCAGCGTTATTACTACTATGAAAGCCTACGAGGAATTAACCGCTGAGGGACTTGTAACAGCTACAAAGGGCAAGGGCTATTTCGTAAACTCACAGGACGAAAAAATGCTCACGGAACAGCAAATGCGTAATCTTGAAGACGGTCTGACAGATGCTATAAATGCTGCAAAAATAATGGGTTATGATGTAGAGCAGGTCTGCGAGTTTTTGCGGACGCTCTGGTATATGGAATATTGAAAGGAAGTTTAAATTATGGAAAATGTATTAAAAATAAACGAAATCACAAAGAAATACAAAGGATTTTCTCTCGGACCTGTTGACATTGAAATTCCCTGCGGATTTTCAACAGCTCTTATCGGTGCAAATGGTGCAGGTAAAACTACTTTAATTGACGTAGTATGCGGAGTTACAGGCAAAAGCGGCGGCGAGTGCGTATACTTCGGGGATAAAACGGATATCGACGACAGCGAGTTGAGAAATCGTATCGGCTACTGTTCATCAATGAATTTTTTCCCTCTCTCTTGGGATTTGAAAACCATTGCAGAGGCTATGGAAATCGGCTTTGACAACTTTGACAGAAACAGATTCAAGGATATGTGCAAGCGTTTCAAGCTTGAAGACCCCACTGCAAAAAAGACAAAGAAGCTTATGAAGCTTTCCGACGGCAACAAGATGAGAACATACCTTGCGGCTGTCCTTGCAAGAAATACGGAGCTTCTGGTACTTGATGAGCCTGCATCCTCCCTTGACCCTCTTGCCCGTGATGTGCTCTGCGAAATTTTCAGAGAATATCTTGCAGAGGGTGACGGTAATCGTTCAATTATTTTCTCAACCCACAATATTGCCGATATGGAATATGCTACGGACTATGCTGTATTTATGGCAGGGGGAAAGGTCATAGAACAGGGATTCGTTGAGGATTTAAAGGAGAAATACATTCTCGTTCACGGCGAGGCAGACAAGTGCGAAAAGGCAAAGCCATATATGCTTTCCTGCACATCTAACAGCATGAATTTCGAGGGAATTGCTCTTGCAGAAAATCTTGTGAAGCTCACACAGCTTGACACAGCCGTTGAAAAGCCGAATCTCCAGCAGTTAAGCGTTGGTATTCTCAGAAAGGCGGAGGCAGATGAAAAATAACAGTACAAGTCTTTCACAGGCTTTTAAGCTTTATACGGGAACAAATGTTGTAAAGTTTACTCTGAAATGGGTAATATACGATATTATTTTCATCCTTTTCTTCAGCTTGGTTTGTGGAAGTGTCGATGCAAAAAGGGTTATGCATTGTTATTTTAGTATTATATCGTTTTTGTCATCAGGTTTGACAATATTCCGTACATACAATTCTAAAATAAGCGGAGCAGTTTTCAGGACAGTAAAGGATAGTATCAGAATGTATCAGAAATATCATCTGACTTCAACATTATCGGGAATAACCATAATAGTATTGACGAATTTGTTTTTGGCTGTATTCTTTTCATCTGTAACAGCAGCCATTACTATTTGTCTTTTTATCCTGTTTATAAGAGCGTTGGCAAACATATTCTGCATAATTAAGCGTGACGTAGTAAGAACCACAGTACTTTTAATCACAGTACTTCCTGCAATGATTAGCTTATTGATTTTTGCTTCGCTTATAGAAGATGAACATATTAAACTTGAATTAGGAACTATACGTATTATACTCGCAGTTTCTGCGACAGTAATATTTGTTGTATCAGAAATAATCGTGCTGAAACATTTCAGAAAAAACTGGTATAGGGATTGAGGTAGATTTTATGAAAGACTTTTTTAGGGCATATAAGCTTTATTTTAAAGCATCATTCAGCCCGATACTTGTAGGCTTTGGCATGTTTTTTCTTGCAATTATCGGCTTAGCATTGATATTTGCAGGTGCAAAATTAACAGATGATGATTATATGAGTATGATTGGCTTGATAGGAATGGTAAATGTATTTCAGGTTTTATGGTTAATCTGGGGTAAAACTACAATAACCACTAATAAATTCTTTTTCTCTGCCAATTGCAATAAAGCTTTATTTACAACAGCACCAATTGCGGCGGTATTGACAGTAGAAATGATTTGCAGTATTATATTGATGATAATTTCGTATTTTGCTCTTGAAAGCTCTGCAATGCCTGATGTTATACTTATTCTTGCGTTTAATATGGTATTTTCATGCTTTACTATATCAATGGCAAGAATGCCGAAAATGGCTATTCCATTCATAATATGTTATATGGCACTGTTTTCTCAGCCTGTTATATTCAATCATGATTGTTTTAAGGGGATAAAGGGCTTCGGCTTTGAACTTCCACAAGCTGTTTTAATATCAGCAGTTATGCTTATAGCAGGAATCAGCCTGAATATTTTTATTCTGAATATATGGTGGAAGAAATCGGGCAGAAACTTTAAATTTGTACCACAAAACAATGCACTTGTATTTGGGAATAAATAATACTAAAACATTCTTCCTTGACTGAAATTCCGTTTTATGTTATACTTATATAAGAAAGTTATATACTAAAACGGATTTCAAGGAGGACGCAATGACAAACAAAATCAAAGATATACTCAATCAGCTTGACTGGAAAAATTTTATCATACTTCTTGTTGCAGGCTGTATCAACGCATTCGGTGTAACAGTATTTTTAGCTCCCGTAAAGCTCTACGACAGCGGCATTTCGGGTACTTCAATGCTCTTTTCACAGCTTACATCGGGGAAAGTATCGCTGTCAATATTCCTCATTCTACTCAATATACCACTGTTTCTGTTCGGACTTAAAAAGCAGGGCAGGGCATTTACAATATACTCCCTCTTTGCCGTTGCGGTGTATTCAATCGCGGCATGGCTTATAACGGACGTACTCCCCATAGACGTAGCAACAGCCTCGCCTCTTGCGGAACAGGATTTGCTTTTGTGTGCGCTGTTCGGCGGTATAATCTCAGGTGTGGGAAGCGGTCTGACAATACGTTTCGGTGGAGCAATCGACGGAATTGAAGTAATGTCGGTTATCTTTGCGAAAAAGCTGGGAATCACCGTAGGTACATTTGTTATGATATATAACGTAATATTGTATATTTTATGCGGATTTGTCATGGGAAGCTGGATTCTTCCCCTTTACTCCATTGTTACATATATGGCGGCGCTTAAAACCGTTGACTTCATTGTCGAGGGTATTGACCGTTCAAAAGGAGTTATGATTATCACCGAAAATCCCACAGAGGTTGCGGAAATCCTTATGACTACCTTTGAGACAGGCGCGACGATTATGCCGGCTATGGGCGGATACTCCAAGGCTGAAAAGCATGTTGTATATTTCATCGTGAACCGTTTTCAGATTTCGAGAATGAGAACACTTGTTCATGCCGTTGACCCTAAGGCATATATGACAATTACAGAAGTTGCTGACGTTTTTACAAGTGTGTAATTCAGGTGATGCAAATGAACAAATACAACAACGACAAAAATCCCGAATTCCTAAACGATTATCTTGTACATATGAAAGTTGTAAAAATGCTTTCGGAGCGTACAATTGAGGAATATTATATTGATATACGGCTTTTTCTCAAATTCTATAAAAGCAGTTCGGGCATTTCAGATATGGCGGTGGAGGATATAGATATTTCCTCCATGACTGTGGAGGATTTGCGGAAAATTACGGTATCGGATATATACAGCTTTATTTTCTATGCCGCTGATGAGCGGAATAATGCGGACAAGGCGCGATACAGGAAAATATCGGCTTTACGAAGTTTTTTTAAGTATCTGACCAAAACAACTCATTTGCTTAAAGAAGATCCCACAAAGGATATTGAAGTCCCCGTGCCGAAAAAATCCCTGCCGAAGTTTTTATCCCTTGATGAAAGTTTGCGGCTGCTGAGCAGTTCAGACGACGGGGAATCCGTAAGGGATTACTGCATACTTACTCTTTTCCTCAACTGCGGCATGCGACTGAGCGAGCTTATAGGCATAAATATATCCCATATTGACTTCACAGAGGCGCGAATGAAAGTTCTGGGAAAGGGAAATAAGGAACGCATGGTGTATCTGAATACCGCCTGTATGGACGCAATAAACCGCTATCTTGCCATAAGAGGACAGAACGAAAAGGCAGCCGATGAGCCTGCACTTTTCATCAGCAACAGAAACAAGCGCATTTCAAAGCGCCGTGTACAGCAGATAGTAGAGGATGCAATTGAAGCGGCTGGGCTTGGCGGTAAGGGTATAACCACCCATAAACTGAGGCACACAGCGGCAACATTGATGTATCAATACGGCGATGCAGATGTGCTGACATTAAAGGAGCTTCTGGGCCACGCAAATATAGCAACAACGGAGATATACACCCATTTGTCCAATGAAAGCGTAAGAAATGCCATTGACAGCAATCCTCTTGCAAAAGTAAAACAAACGAAAAAAAGCTCCGAGTAAAAATCGGAGCTTTTATTTATCTGTTGAGAAACTACGAAAGACCACAAATGATGGGATGCTAAAGGGCGAAGCCCTTTAGCAGAGTCCAGAGACAGCGTCTCTGGTGGGTGAAGGGCAAAGCCCTGCATAGCGTTCAAGCGCTCTGCAAGAGAGAGCGTCCCCTAAATTAATGCATTCAGTTGATTTTTTTCGTATCAGGAATTCCTATTATATTGAAATCATAAGATAATTCAGAGCGTGGTTGTAAAGTCGGAAAGGCGGTGTTCTGCCAACAATAAGCATTTCTGCAAAATCCACAGCGTCTTCGATGTTTCGGGAAAAATCGGGGATAACTTCTCTTTGTCCCGTCCGTGAATTCTCAACCTCTACACCATATGTAATGATTTCTGCATCTTCACAGGTTATTTTCCCTGATGTAACCCTGTATGATACCTTGTTGTCGCCGAAAACCTCCATATAGATTGTTCTGTCCCTGACTTCCTGTTTTTTCTTTTTTATAAGTCCGAACATAAGTTTCTGCTCCTTTCTTGTAGTGTATACATTATATCATAGTGGAGCAGTATGTTAAAGAGTGAAAAAGAAAAATTTATCAGAAATTATGGCGATAGAAGTCGGGGAAGATTACTCCATTATTTCCGTGTATAATTTCTGCATCTGTATATCTGTCTCCGCAATTCTCTCAGCACATTGGCGCAGTTCCTCCGAAATTTCGGGAGTAATATTACCCATAGATTTATATTTCAGCTGATGTTCCAGACTTGCCCAGAAATCCATAGCAATAGTGCGTATCTGAATTTCAACGGGAACAGTAGTCTTTGATGATGCAAGATGAACAGGCACATTGAGCACAAGATGAAAGCTTCTGTAGCCGCTGGGCTTGGGATTTTTGATATAATCCTTTTGTTTTAGCACAACGAAATCATCACGGTGGGAAAGCATTTCCGCAAGTACATAGATATCGTTGATATAGCAGCAGGTAACGCGGATACCTGCAATATCAAGAAGATTTTTTTTAGCATTTTCTATGGTGAAAGGAATTCCCTTTTTTACAAGCTTATTCATAATTGAATCAGCGGATTTTAGTCGGCTTTCTATGTTGTGGATAGGGTTGCGCTGGAATTTGATATTGAATTCGTTATCTAGAATATTAAGATGAGTTTTTACAACCTCCATTGCTGATTCGTAAACGTGTCCAAGCTGCATGAATTCCATAAAAGCCTGTGCAACCCGTTCCTGTGCGTTATTGTTTTCGACTATGGCAGGGAGCTGTTGAATTCCCTCCACGAAAAAATCTATCTGGCTCATAACTGCTCCTTTCTAAAGGCAATGCCCTTGCAATTTTCTTATAAATTTAGTATAATATAATAGGATAGAAAATAATTGACTGTAATCTGAAAATGAGGTGAAATTATGGATTATTCTGTAAAAAACAATGACATAATTCTGAATGAAAAAGATTTTGACCTTGACGAAACTCTCGACTGCGGACAGGCTTTCCGCTGGAAAAAGCTTGAGAGCGATTATTTATGTACATACGAGGGTAGCTTTTTCAACGACAATCTGAGGATTTCCGAAATTTCAAAGGGAACTTTTGTATTCCACGATGTTTCAGAAGCGGATTTTCTCGGAAAATGGGTTGATTATTTTGATTTGAATACAGATTACACCGAACTGAAAAAGCTTTTTTCCGAAGATGAAACCCTGTCAAAAGCCTGTGAATTTGCAGGGGGAATACGGCTTCTCAGACAAAACAGCTGGGAATGTCTTATTTCCTTTATTATTTCCCAGAATAACAATATACCGCGAATCAAGGGCATAATAGACCGTCTTTGCGAAAACTACGGCGGATTCCCCACAGCCCAGCAAATGAGGGGAGTAACCGCTGATGATTTAAGCTATCTCCGAAGCGGATTCCGCGGAAAATATCTCAGCGACGCGGCAGAATGTGTAAATTCGGGAGTGATAAATCTTGCCGATATTGCCACAGCTCCCATAGATGAAGCAAGGGAAGCCTTGAAAAAAATCAAGGGAGTAGGCCCTAAAGTTGCGGAATGTGTGCTGCTCTTCGGAATGCACCGCACGGAAGCTTTCCCTGTAGATGTGTGGATAAAGCGCGTACTTGCGGAGTATTATCCCAATGGCTTTCCTGATTTTGCAAAGGAAAACGCAGGAATTGCCCAGCAGTATCTTTTCCATTATATCAGGAACAAAAGTGAATAATCTGCAAAATTCTGCCAATGATAGCTATAAAAGTTATCGGAGGATATTATGGTTAAAGGCGTAAACAAGCAGATTATCGAAGTAAACAATCCCGAAAGCATATATTTTGAAAGGGCTGTATTTTATCTCAAACCTGGAGTGCGTATACTCCCCACAGAGCTTTCAGAACGCGAAATAAATAAGATTATTGCGCCGTATATAGACAGACGAAAAAGTGCGGCATCCCTGCGGAAAGGCAGAATATTGCTGTATTCCGTGATTCTGATTTTGTCCGTATTGCTGATTATATCAATAACAATGTGAATTTTCGCAATATTTTTCAAAAAATATAGACAAATTGTGAATTGTGTGATATAATATAAGCAGATATTTCGTAAAGGAGTTTACTGCTTATGAATATGTATTCGGAGGGGAAAATCAGCGGAAGAATTATCTGTACACCCAGTCCTGCGGCGAAAAATGCTTTTTTTTACGCAATTGAAATGGGAATTGTAAAAAAAGAGGAAGTCCGCGGCGAATATCATCATGCTCCTGATTCATGGCTGTTTGTCTCCGTCAGTGACGGAAAAGGGGAACTTTCCTATGGCGACGAAGAATATAAGCTTGGAAAAGGGGACTGTTTTCTCATTGACTGCCGTATTCCCCATAGTTATAAAAGCTCAGAGGATTTTCCCTGTGAATTTATGTGGGTACATTTTGGCGGAGCAACATCTATGCAGTACTACGAAAATTTTATTGCCCAGTCGGGAAATGTATTTCATCCAGTAGCTTTTGAAAAGGTAACTATGGCAATGCGTGAAATGTTAAGATATCACGCGGAAAAGGACGTTAATGCTGAGGTTATTACATCGGGATTAATTGTTCAGTTGCTGACAATTGCCTTGACATCTACAGGAAAAGCAGAAATGATAGATTCAGCCCTCAGACATAAATTGCAGGCAATAAACATCTATATTGAGGAAAATTTCACAGAGGATATTTCTCTTGAAAAGCTTTCCTCGGAGTTTTACATAAGCAAATTTTATCTTTCCAGAGAGTACAAGAAGATATACGGAAAGACAATTTTTCAGCATATCATAACCTGCCGTATCAATTACGGAAAGCAGTTGCTGCGTTTTTCAGATAAGTCTGTTGAAGAAATCGCCCACCAGTGCGGATTTAACGATCAGAGCTATTTTGTCCGACAGTTCAAGAAATCGGAAAATGTAACCTGCTTTGCATACCGCAAAATGTGGCGCGAATAGTTATTTATTTTTGCTCAAAAGGCTGTTTCGTACAGCCTTTTTTATCTGGCACGTCTTATCGTGGCAGTTTTTACAGCTAAGTGTCTGATTTGAGCCGCGCCAGAAGCGCTCGGGGTGACGTTTCCACTTGATTTCCCAGCGGATAATTACAGCAGTACTCATAAAGAAAAGGGAGATGCTGTAAAACGTGCCGAGGAAAAGCATAGGTGTGAACATCATAAAATGCCCCCAGTCGTATATGTGGCAGTTTACACAGCATTGATTTTTCATTCCAAAGGTCTGAAAGGGACAGAATATGATTATGCATATATAATCGCAGATAAAATAGAATCCTGTAAGCAGAAGAAGCTCAGGTTTTCCGATAATTTCACAGAAATAAAGTAAAGCAACGATAGAGTTTCCGCCAAGCCATACAAGCATACAGCGCCACGACTTTTTATTTTCGTTGTGTACAAATTTCAGCAGTTCGGATTCAGAATAATCTGGAACGGGTATAAAATTTTCCTTACAGCTTTTACCTGCGCCCATTGAGAGAATTTTCGTTGGGAACAGGTGAAGCGCCATAAGTCCCATAAAGACGAACCACATAAAATGCATAAAATTGAAGCTGTCTTTCAGTGGAGTTACGGTATATTGATAAAAAGCGTCTTTGTCGCGGAGGTAGAGCCATACCATAATGCCAAAGGCTGAAAGTCTCAGGGCGAATTTTACGAGATACCCGATTAATTTTGGTGTGGGAATAAATTTATTTTTTTGCATTTTACACATCCAATCATTTCAAATCGCCTAAAGCTTACTAGTATATTATAACATTTTTTGTTGGTAATGTCAAATATTTATTTTGCAGTAGACAAAAAAGAAAATATGTGATAAAATTGATAAGGTAAATTAAACCAAAAAAGATAAGGAGAATTATTATGGCAGAGTTGAAATTTGAAATTACAGAATCACTGGGAGTTCTTGCAGAAAATGCAAAGGGCTGGACAAAGGAACTTAATCTCGTAAGTTGGAACGAGCACGAGCCAAAGTACGATATCCGTGACTGGTCACCTGATCACTCCAGAATGGGCAAGGGTGTAACTCTTACAGCAGACGAGCTTGCTGCTTTAAAGGAGATTCTTGCAGATATCGACCTTGATTCTTTTGAATAACTTAATTAGTTGAATTTTGTAAAAGTTTAACAATTCATTACACGCATCTGTTACCAGATGCGTGTGTTTTTTTAGGGCAACATCGCACAAGCTCTGTGCGGTGTTGCCTTAAAGTGTTAGAGAACCATTTATAAGCAGATAGACATAATAGACAATACTCTATTGTGTGAATTGTTGTTAATGACAAAATACGGTTTTTTTGTGAGATGTTAATAGAATATTCATTAAATTTATGAATCTTGTATGATATAATCATAATATGTCGTTGAATAATAGACATATTCAAAAAATATTAATACATCTGAAAAAGTTCCAAAAATTCTTTTCAGAGTGACAAATGATGTCATTCTGATGTGATATAATAAGATTAACAAAGAAAAGTAATTCTAAATTCAGTAATTTTTTTGAAGTGCAGGTGATATAGTGTATCGATTAACAAAGTATAATCGCATACTTGATATTTATATAAGATTATGCGAGGGCAAAGTAATAAGCAAATCGGAGGAGGCAGAACGTTTTGGAGTGAATGAACGTTCTATTCAAAGAGATATTGATGAAATAAGGGCAATTCTTGATGAAAGAGCTGTAAATGGCAAGGAAAACAGAACTGTAATTTATGACCGAAGCAAAAAAGGATTTGTAATAAGTGAAAGTGAAGGAAGTATGCTTGATAATAACGAAATTCTTGCTGTCAGTAAAATACTTCTTGCAAGCAGAGCATTCACAAAAAAAGAAATAACAACAATACTTGATAAGATTGTTCTTGGCTGTGTTCCGTTGAAAAATACTAAACTTGTATCAGAACTTATAGCAAATGAGAAATATCATTATGTTCAGCCGCGGCATAGCACAAAAGTGACGAAAAAGCTATGGCAAATAGGCGAGCATATCAGAGACAGGGATTATATAGAAATAGTATATTTCAGACAGGGCGGAAACAGCAAGAATACAACAGCTCGCATTGTTGAGCCGTTGGCAGTTATATTTTCGGAATATTATTTCTATTTATTGTCATACACAATAAAAGTTGATGAATGTGGCAAATATAAACGAACACATGATTATCCTACAATATTCAGACTTGACCGAATTACAGATTTCAAAGCTGTTGGTGATAGATTCAGTATCAGCTATGCCAATCGTTTTGAGGAGGGTTTATTCCGAAAACGAATACAGTTTATGTATGCAGGTGACTTGCTGAGCCTTAAATTGCGGTATACAGGTGCAAGTGTAGAAGCAATACTTGATAAACTTCCTACAGCTGAAATAATCAGTGAATGTAACAATGAATGGCTGATTAAAGCTGAAGTATATGGCAGAGGTATATTTATGTGGCTGCTTAGTCAGGGCGATATGATAGAAGTACTTGAGCCTGTGGAACTAAGGCAGCAAATGAGAGAGAAAATATTAAAAATGAGCAGTTTATATTCGGAATAATGAGGTGAAGTATGATAACGAAATTATTTATAGCAAAAACAGGAAATATTTCAACAGAATGGCTTCCTTTGTATATGCATCTGAAAGATACAGCAGGGATAATGAAGAAGCTTACAGAGGAATTTCTGTCTGAATCTTTTTGTAAATCCTGTGATTTATGCAGGGAGGAGTTTGAAAAAGTTACTACATTCCTTGCGTATGCTCATGATATTGGCAAAGCTACAATTGGATTTCAATATAAGATAGGTCAGCATCTTCCTGACAGAGTAAAAGTTCTGGAGCATGAAAAACTATTAATACCGTCTTATATGAGCAGTGACAGCGTGCAAAAGACTCCTCATGCACTTGCAGGTGAAGCGATTTTGCGATATTTTAATTGTCCTGAGGGAATTGCCGCAGTAGTTGGAGCACATCACGGAATACCTGCTGAATGTGGAACATTAAGAGATAATGAACTTGACGATAAACCACAGGAAATAGTTGGCTATGAAAACTATTACGGAGATAATAATAAGGAATTTCTTGAAGAAATATGGTTGTCATTCATTCAGGACGCACTTGATTATTCCGGATATGAAAGCTTAAGGGAACTTCCGCAGCTGAATTCAGCCGCACAGATGATTTTAAGCGGACTTATTATAGCTGCTGACTGGATTGCAAGTAATATTGAATATTTTCCGCTTATTGATATTGAAGATGAGGGAGACGGTATTTGCTATAATAAACGTATTGAAAATGCTTGGGAAAAGATTGACTTCCCTGAAATGTGGAAGTCAATAAGAAAAGAATATTCAAATGAAGATTTTAATGATGTATTCAGCTTTGAACCGAGAAATACACAAAGGGAACTTCTTGATATTGTTGAGAAATCTGAAAATGCAGGATTGTATATACTTGAAGCTCCAATGGGATGCGGCAAAACCGAAGCGTCATTAGCGTCAGCAGAGCTTATGGCAGCGAAATTCGGGAAAAATGGAATGTTTTTTGGTATGCCAACACAAGCAACAGCAAATGGTATATTTCCAAGAATAATGAATTGGGCAGAAAAACAATCACAGGAATATTTCCACTCCATTCAGCTGAAGCACGGTAGTTCAGCACTTAATAAAGCCTTTATGGAGATACAGAAAGGTATTCCAGATAAAGAAAATGACAGCGGAATAATTATTCACAAGTGGTTTTGCGATAACAAAAAGGCATGTCTTGCAGATTTTGTTGTTGCAACTGTTGACCAGATGCTTATGATGGCGTTAAAACGTCGTCATGTTATGCTGCTGCATCTTGGTCTATCTGAAAAAGTAGTTATAATAGATGAGGTGCACGCTTATGATGCTTATATGAATCAGTATCTCGAAAGGGCATTACAATGGCTTGGTACATATCACACACCTGTAATACTTCTTTCGGCAACGCTGCCTGCTAATCGTCGAATGTCGCTTATTCGTGCGTATCTTGGTATAAAAAAATCTGATATAAAATTTGAAGAAAACAAAGCATATCCGCTTCTGACATGGACAGATGGAGTAAACATTTATCAGAAATCCTTATCGTATATCGGAACTCATAAAAGTGTAAAAATAAATCAGTGTCATAATGATGAAATAATCGATATAGTTAAAACTGTTATTGATTCTGGCGGCTGTGTTGGTATAATACTCAATACCGTAAACAGAGCTCAGACAACAGCTGAAATGGTAAGAAATGAAATAACTGATAATGTGTTGCTTTATCATGCTCAATATATAATGACTGACAGAGCTGAAAAAGAGAGTGAACTCCTTGAAAGAATAGGAAAAAGCAGTACCACGGAAACAAGAAATGGATTTGTCGTTGTTGGTACACAGGTGTTGGAACAATCTCTTGATATTGATTTTGATTTGCTTATTACTGATGTATGTCCAATGGATCTGCTGTTACAACGATTAGGCAGACTGCATCGTCATGACCGTGATTATCGTCCTATTGAAGCAAAAGAACCTGTTTGCTACGTTATTACTGATGAATATGAGGATGAAAAAAGTGGTTCAAGAACGATATATGGTGGCTGGCTGCTGAAAGAAACTCTCGAATTTCTTCCCGGTACTATAACGCTTCCCGATGATATTTCTCCTCTTGTACAGAAAGTCTATAATGCTGCTGATGACAGCGAGGAGTACAGAAATTACATTGGGGACATAAAAATTCTGCAAAGCAGGGCATGTTCATTTTTAATTGATAGTTCTGATGATTCAATTGATGATACGATTCATAATCTTCTTGATAGAACTTTTTATGATAATAATGCAGAAGCTTCTGTTCGTGACGGTGTATCATCAATTGAAGTGCTTGCAATGCAGAAGAAAAATGATGATACAATATGTTTTATGGACGGTACGCCTTTATCTGTACAGCTTACAGATGAAGAATGTCAGCGTATAGCAGAACAGAAATTAAGACTTCCAAGTAGATTTTCAAATCGCCGATTTATTGATGACTATATTAAGGAAATAGAAAATAAATGTAAAAAGTATGTTGAAGCTTGGCAGAAATTTTACTTACTTAATGGGCAGCTTGTGCTTTTCTTCGATGAAAGTTATGAAGCAGAACTTGGAGGATATAAATTAAAATACAGCTATGAAAATGGCTTGATATGTGAAAAGGAGTGATGAAATTGAATGAAAAAGAATTTAATCTTATTGATGAGCCTTGGATAAGAGTAATGGACGGAAGCTGTAAAGTTGTAGAAGTTTCGCTTCTGGACGCTATTGTCAATGCTCAGAAATATAAGAGACTAAGCGGCGAATTGCCTACACAGGATGTTGCTGTAATGCGTTTAATTCTTGCTGTTCTTCATACAGTTGTATCAAGGTATGATTGCAATGGGGAATATGAGGTGTTAGAAAATAAGAAAAAAGAAGCATTGAAACGTTGGAAAGGCTTATGGGAGCAGGGATATTTCCCTGAAAATGCTGTAAGAGAGTATCTGGAACAATGGCACGAGAGATTCTGGCTGTTTCATTCTGATAGACCATTTTATCAGATTTCACAAACTGCAATGGATAGTATAATTACAAATCAAAAAAGAATTCTTTTATCTAAATTTAATGGTGAAATTTCAGAGAGTGCGAATAAAATTAATTTTTTCTCTATTGCTTCGGGTAAAGAAAAGGAAAGTTTAAATTATTCTGAAGCAACAAGATGGCTAATTTCAATGAATTCATTTGATGATACATTCATAAAACCACAAGGAAAAGATTTAGAATCAGCAAGCGTTGGTTGGGTAGGTTCTCTTGGAGTAACTTATTTATTAGGAAACAATTTGTTTGAAACATTAATGCTTAATCTTGTTCTTATTAATAAGGATGATGTTGAATGTGAGCAGAATCCTCTCTGGGAGAAAGATGAAATTTGTGAAAAAGAAAGAGTTAAAATTGGAATGCCAAATAATTTGGCTGAACTATACACAATTCAATCACGAAGGGTACATCTATACAGAGAAAATGGTGAGATAAAATTTTTCCATAATATTGCAGGTGATTTGTTATCTGTTGATAATGCATTTAGAGAGCCAATGACAATATGGCATATAGCTAATAAAGAGGGAACTGTAAGTAAACCAATGAAGCATAACGCTCCAACTCAGATGTGGCGTGAATTTTCAGTTTTATATCAGAAAGAAAAGAATCAGAGAGCTGGTGTTGTAGAGTGGTATAAAAACTATTTATATGGAAAAGGATTGATAAAAAAATCAGATTTTTTAAAAACAGCAATTGTAGCTGTTGAATATGATACTTCAAGCGCCCATAAAATTATTAATTATTTTTCTGATTCTTTATCAATGCA
>JAFXDK010000035.1 GCA_017521805.1 Ruminococcus sp.
TGAGCAGTCAACAATTTCAGAGCAGTTGTTTTTTATGTTATATCTTCCGTTTGTTATATCAAAAGGCGCTTCATCTGACCAGTGTCTGCCCACCGACCATTCTACGTCAACCAGACCGTCTTTTGTTGGCTGATATACGATAACAGAGGAAGAATCCTGTCCGTCAACAGGCTCTACCTCTGAACGCAAATCAAATCCGTTGCAGTCAGATTCCATAAGATATTCAATTTCGCCATCACCGTTCTGCTCCATTTCCAGAGAAGCTCCCGTGCTTGCATTCACATTTGCACAGTATGCGATATACTTGGTATAGGAATTTGACCAGACAACAGCACTGCTGGCGGCAAGGGTAGACTGATGACCGAAGTTGTTAAGCCAGTTGAATTCAGCAGGGCAGTCGGGAAGCCAGTTGTAGATATCGGTCTGTTCAATGAAACCGCTTGGATTTTCAAAGGTGAATGTGTCAATTATCTTTTTCTTATAACCTGCACCAAGGTCTTCTATCCATTCTACCTCCAGGTCGTGTCCCTCCAGTACTCGGAACATCTGGACTTTAAATACATACTGTACTTCGCTGTTTGAATAATTTTCAAAAAAGCTGTAATCGTCCGTAGGAATACCTAATTTATTGCATAATTCTTCATATTCCGCAAGAGCTTTATCATCATTCGGGTCAGGCTGTTCGGGGATTTCAAGTTCAAATACCGCAGTACTTGTACAGGCAGGAGTATTAATCATCGCCATACTTCCCGAATAAGATGTTATAAATTTATCTATTTCATCTGAACGCATTGGTTTTACAATACAAATGAAATTATCCTCTACGTGAGTTTTTCCGTAGGTGTTATAGAATTCCATTGCATCAATAAAATTCATTGGCGTCCAGTCGGGCAGCGTGCCGATTACCGAATCCATTGAAGGATTATCGACGGCAAGTACAGGCGGTAGCGCTACCGCAGAAAAAGTCATTGCACATGATGTTAGAAGCGAGATTAGTCTTTTTTTCATATAGATTCCTCCATTCTGAATAAATGTATAAATTTGCAAAAGTTTTTTTTAGGAAAAACCACACAGAGCTTGTGCGAAAGATACGCAAGTAAATTTCATACAAAGTCGTTAGGCGTGCTTTGTGCGGTATTGCCTTTATTATATTATACTATTTTTTATCTTATATGTCAATAGAAATATTCAATGGATTTTATGAAGCATTTATATTTTAAGGCAATACCGCACAGAGCTTGTGCGAAATATGCAAGTAAATTTCGTACAAAGCCGTCAGGCGCGCTTTGTGCGGTGTTACCTTAAGGTTGCAAATTAAATAAAAATAGTGTATAATATAAATCAAAAGTAGCAGCGTTGTTTTTCATGATAATGACATAAAGGAGCATTTATATGTATTTATTGCTTTTATCTGTAATATATCTTGCATTTATCAGCCTTGGATTGCCAGATTCACTTTTAGGTGCGGCATGGCCGACTATTCATGCAGAGTTTGATATACCATTGTCATACATGGGTATTGTCACAATGATAATTTCATGTGGTACAATTATCTCAAGCCTTATGGCAGAAAAGGTTACAAAAAAATTGAAAACAAAAACGATAACAATTGTAAGCGTATTTCTTACAGCAACCGCATTGTTCGGTTTTTCAACGTCATCGCAGCTGTATCATCTCTGTCTCTGGGGGATTCCATACGGTTTGGGTGCAGGAGCAATAGACTCTGCATTGAATAACTATGTGGCACTTTACTACAATTCAAGGCATATGAGCTGGCTTCATTGCTTCTGGGGCGTAGGAACTATCATAAGCCCGTACATTATGAGTTATGCTTTGACAAATTCTGTGTGGAATACCGGATATCGCAATGTTTCGTTTATACAGTTCGGAATAGGAATAGTTGTTTTGCTGACGCTTCCGCTGTGGAAAATTAATCAATCAAAGAATATGGAAGAAAACAATACAAAAGTTCTCGGAATTAAAGGAGCACTGAAAATAAGGGGAGTATCTTCGCTTCTTATTGCATTTATGGCATACTGTGCTGCAGAGGGGACTGCTATGTTATGGGCAAGCAGTTTTCTTGAAGGAACAAGAGGTGCAACAAAAAACGAAGCGGCGGCTCTTGGAGCAATGTTTTTCATTGGTATAACAGCAGGCAGATTCATTTCAGGATTTATTTCCGACAAGGTGGGCGATAATAAAATGATACGTTTTGGAACAGGAATAGCATTACTTGGTGTTGTTCTTATTGCAATTCCAATAAAAACAGTTACGATTATAGGATTTGTAATAATAGGTTTAGGCTGTGCCCCTGTATATCCCTGTATAATTCACTCTACACCTGACAATTTTGGAGCAGAAAATTCACAGGGGATAATCGGAATACAAATGGCAAGTGCCTATGTTGGCTCAACATTTATGCCGCCTGTTTTCGGGCTTATTGCAAATAATATAAGCTTAAAGCTCATGCCATTATATCTTGGATTTTTCTTAGTCCTGCTCCTTATTATGCTTTCCAAAACAGAAAGGCAATGCAGAAAATAACACAAAAAAGTGGTTGACAGACAGAGCAACCTCTTTTTGTATCAGAATATTATAGTGATTCTGAAATTATTTTTTTCGTCAAAATCAGCAGAAACATGTGCATTTAGCTTTTCACAGAGACATTTTACAACATAGAGACCCAATCCCGAACCGCTTTTATTTCGTGAAACAGGCTTATAAAACGGCTCAAAAACACGAGCTATATCAATCTCCATTGATTCCTCTGTATCGTTGAAAACAGAAAGTATAATTTCCCCCTCATCGTCCGCAAGAGATACCCCGAATCTGCTATGCGCATATTTTTCGGCATTTGAAAACAGATTTTCCGCAATACGCATTATATACCTTGGATTACTTTTGATAACAATACCGTCAGCAATATTAAAAACAGGGGAAATATTTCTCTCTTGCATCCAATCGTATTGTTCCATTACAAAATCAGAAATAAGATTGCTGAGGTTTATGCTTTCCACGGTCATTTCCTCGTGACCGTTTTCAATTTTCGACAATTCAAAAAATTCGTCGGAAAGTTCTTTCAGGTATGTATTCTTTTGCAGGGCAATTTCAAGATATTCCGCATTTTTTTCTGTCAGCTCACCACTTTTCTCAATCATCTGCAAATAGCCGAGGGAGGCGGTGAGGGGAGTGCGGAAATCGTGGGATATTCCTGATATTACGTTGTTTAGTTGTTCTTTGCTCCGTTTGTATTCCATATCAATGGAACGCTGAATATCCGTATGCTCGTTGAGCTTTACAGCAAGGGCAACAATATCCCTGTCGAAGTTGTCAACGGTAATGGGGGAGCAGTAGTCGATACTTTTTCGGCTTTCCACTTGCCTGCCGAAGCTTTTAATCTGCTTTTTCAATATAATATATTTCACGAAAAATATGAAAAAAAGCACAAAGAGGCAGATTATAATAATTTTTGTGAAATCCATAATCTACCTCCTTTTTAAAAATATTATTTAAAATTCTTTTTCTTATAGCTTGCATATGTAAGTGCATACAATACTGCAAAGCATACAACAAATGTGCCGACAACCTTAAAAATAAATGAGTTTTCGTATTCAGGTTTTACAAATTCCGTAATCTGTGTATAAGGCAGAAAGCTCAGAACATCGGTTATTTTTTTATGATTATCAATCAATTGGGGCAGAGTCAAATAAATCATCATAGGGAAAATTCCCAGCGTATAGTTCAGAACAGGTCCGCCAAGGATATGCCTGATAAGCATAGTAATAAATATTGTGCAGTTGACTATATTCATAATAATCAGAATTCCGAGGAATACAGTTGTGCCGATTTCTTCAAGACCGCCCATAGGGTATGAATTCCCCATAACAATAAAGGTGATAATTGTAGGGATAATAAGCACCGCCGCTGAAATAATGTCATAGACAATAATCTTGCTGAGGATAATATGATGTGTGCTTGCACCGTCCATAATCTCATAGTAATATGTTCTGTTCTGATACATATTTGAAATCATAGCCGAGAGAATAATTCCCACATAGCCTGAAATCAGAAAGCCTCCGCCTTGGGAATATATAGTTAAAACACTAAGCATATTTATTTCATCAAGGTCGCTGAGTGAAACAAATACCATCAGAAGCGGAAACAATCCCATTATAATAAATATTTTAAGGAATATCCCCGAATGTGAAACTCTGTAAAATTCAGCTTTAATCAGTTTACTCATTTTCAGCACCTACCTTTGATAAATAGAATTCTTCAAGACTTTCGCCCTCACTGATGAATTTCGTGAGGATAAGTCCGTTGTCTGTAATCGTTTTTGAAACTTTTTCAACATTATCAAGGAAGTCAAACAGGCGGATTTCATCACCATGAATGACCTTGTACTGCTTTGTCCCCAGTTTATCTTCAATAACTGCGGCTGTGCGGTTAATATCGTTTGTGCGGATTGCGTAGTAGCTGCGGCATTTCGCCATAAGCTCATCTCTGCTGAGATTTTCAATCCGCTTGCCGTGGTTGATAATTGAAAAATCGGTGCAGAGTTCTGACAATTCCGAAAGAATATGGCTTGAAATGATAATGGTTACGTTTTTTTCCTCCGAAAGCTTTTTCAGCATAAGGCGGATTTCCACTATACCCTCAGGGTCAAGGCCATTTACAGGCTCGTCAAGCACCATAATTTCAGGCTCTGTGAGAAGTGCCATAGCAATTCCAAGACGCTGAGTCATACCGAGGGAGAATTTGCCTGCGGCTTTTTTGCCCACATCGTGAAGTCCAACAAAGTCAAGCATTTCGTCGATTTTCTTTTTGTTGGCAACCCCTTTGACATAGCGGACATACTCCATATTCTGCCTTGCATTCATACTTTTGTCAACGATAGGAGATTCAAGCATAAATGACATTCTTTTTCTGCTTAGGTCAAGATTGTCATTTATGCCGAAAAAGCTTATTCCCCCACTACTCGGAGCAGCAAGACCTGCCAGCATCTTCATAATTGTTGTCTTTCCTGCACCGTTAGGTCCGATAAGTCCGCAGATATGTCCCTTTTCAACGTTAAGGCTGAAATTATCCACTACAGTTTTTTTGCCGTAAGTTTTGCTAATATTTTTCAGCTCAATTATGTTCATTTTTACCACCCTTTCTGTGATAATACCTTGATTTCAGGACATCTCAGCCCTGTCTGTAATTATATTATAACTCTCTGATGTAAAGAAATGGTAAAGGAAAAGGTTAAGAAAAGGTAAAGTTTTGAGTGATTGGTATTAATCCGCTAATTTATACCCCATACCCCACACGGTTTCAATATATTCCGATGTATTGTCAAGCTTTTTTATCTTATTTCTTATATTGCTCATATGAACTTTTATGGTAGTATCCTCGTTGAAATACGGATCATGCCATACACTTTCAAAGAGATTTGACTTTGAAAAAAGCTTTTTCGGATTGAGTAGTAAAAGTTCCAGAATCGCATATTCCTTGCCAGTCAGTACAAGGGATTTGTCATTAACTTTTGCCGTACCGCTGTTTCTGTCAAGGGTTAATTTCTTGTATGTTAATACAGTTTTTTCGCCAGAGCCAATATTGTTTCTGTATCGTCTTAGAACAGCTTCCACACGGACAAGCAACTCGTCCAAATCAAATGGCTTTGTAATATAATCATCAGCACCCATACGTATAGCGTCAATTTTCGACTGCACCATACTTTTTGCCGATACGATGATTATAGGAATATCTGAAAATTCACGTACTTTCTGCAAGACCATATCGCCGCTCTGAAAGGGGAGCATAAGGTCGAGTATAACAAGGTCGATTTCATTGTCATCACGTATAATGCGTATAGCATCAAGCCCGTTTTCTGCGAATATTGTATCATATTGATTTTCAGAAAGGTAATCACGGATAAGACGATTTATTTCCTTATCATCTTCAACCACAAGTATTTTTTTCATATAAATCCTCCGTATAATAATGTACTTATTATACCACATAAAATTATAAATTTCAATATCGGTTTTTTAATTTTGTAATTCAGTTAAGACGTTATACAAGTAGTAATATTCTATTTGTTAGAAATGCACAAATAAAATACTCCATGTTTATGGAAATATACAATTTTAATTAAGTATTGCCAAAAATGCATAAAATACTATTGACATTTACTAGAATATATGTTATTATATAATCAAGGAAAGGGAGTAAGCCAAAAGAAAATTACTCCAGCGAAGTTTACTTGGTTTGAGGTTTATCCTCAATGTAAATTATTCTAAGCGGAAAGGGATGTGAGTCCGATGGAGCAATCTATTGAATCACAGCGTAAAGCCGACGTGATGATGAAATAATCAAATCATAAAAGTGGGAATATAGGTCTGTATGACTTGTTCCGTTGATTGAAAGTGAATAAAATAAGATTTGTTTATGAAATCTACGTGGATGCTGAATTAAAATCTACGGCTTTAATCTAAGCTCATAAAGGTACAGGAATACTGAGATTTCGACGTGAGTCTTTAGATATATCGCAAAAATTTAGTTAAAGGTTGAGTCCAATGAGAATTTGATTTTTCTTGAAACTAAACTTAAAAATAATAATTTTGAGGTATGTTCCAATGGAAAAATGATTTGCTTTTGTTGATAATTCTCCTTGTTAAAGGATAGTGATATATATGAAAAATATCCGTATCAATGAAATTTAAGCCGAAAGGATTGAGTCCAACAAAGAATTTAGCCAAGTGATGAAAGTCGCTTAATTGAAAATTGAATATATGAAGAGCCTCGATAATAATCGGGGCTTTTTTCGTAAAAAAATTATAGGAAACTATTGACAAATAACATATACGATGTTATAATAAGTATAATAAATGCAATGACGGAGAAAAGTAGCTTCGGAAATCGTTTTCAGAGAGCGCGGGGTGGTGGAAACTGCGTAACAGAGCCGTTGTGAAAAACACTCCCGAGCAGCAATCCGAAATGGTGCGAATATAACGGGCAGTATGCTTTGAATTGATGACGGTCGCATTAATTCATGGTTATGCTCTATATCGTATTTTAGTAGGTGATGCCGTATTCTGCACGTTATAGCAGACAAGAGTGATCGCTTTTGTATTTTTACGCTAAGCGGTAATTTCAGGTGGTACCACGGGTTTATCTCTCGTCCTGTTTCAAGGGCGGGAGTTTTTTGTTATACTCGTCCTGTATCAATCATAATATATATGTGAAAGGAAAGATTATTATGAAGCACATTGATGTCAAGGAAATCGTAAAATCAAAGGATTACGTAGGCAAGGAAGTTACTGTCTGCGGTTGGGTACGTACATCACGTAACTCCAAGAGTGTTGCTTTCGTTGAGCTCAACGACGGTACATCTCTGAAAAATGTTCAGGTTGTTATCGAAAAGGGAGAGGGCGATTACAAAGAGCCCCGTGTAGGAATGTCTCTTAAAGTTGTAGGAAACGTTGTAGAGGGCAGAAATAATACTGTTGAAATCAATGCTGTTCCTGAGGGTATCACAGTTCTCGGAGATTGTCCCACAGATTATCCCCTCCAGAAAAAAGGCCACAGCCTTGAATTTCTCCGCAGTATTCCTCATCTAAGAAGCAGAACAAACACATTCAATGCAGTATGGCGTGTGCGTTCCGTACTTGCGGCAGCTCTTCACGAGTTCTTCCAGAAGAACAACTATGTTTACATCAACACTCCTCTCATCACAGGCAGCGACTGTGAGGGCGCAGGTGAGATGTTCCAGGTAACAACAAACGGTTATACAACTGAGTTCAAGAACGAAGAAGAGTACTATGCAAATGATTTCTTCGGCAAAAAGGCAGGACTTTCTGTATCAGGACAGCTTGAGGGCGAAATGGCAGCAACAGCTATGGGCAAGATTTACACATTCGGTCCAAGCTTCCGTGCAGAGAACAGTAATACTCCAAAGCATCTTGCTGAATTCTGGCATATCGAACCCGAGGTAGCATTTGCAGAACTTGACGACGTTATCGAAATTGCTGAAGATATGCTAAAATACGTTATTGGCAAGCTTCTTGAGCTTTGTCCCGATGAAGTGGCATTTTTTGACGCTCACTTTGAAAAGGGACTTAAAGCGCGTCTTGAAGATCTTATCTCCCATGATTTCGGCAGAGTAACTTACACAGAAGCAATTGAACTTCTGAAAAATTCAGGTGAGGATTTCGTATACCCTGTTGAGTGGGGCTGTGACCTCCAGACAGAGCATGAGCGTTATATCTCTGAAAAGGTTTTCAAAAAGGCTGTATTTGTTACAGACTATCCCAAGGAAATCAAATCTTTCTATATGAAGCAGAATGCAGACGGCAAGACAGTTGCAGCTGTTGACCTTCTTGTTCCAGGCGTTGGAGAAATCATCGGCGGAAGCGAGCGTGAGGCTGATTACAACAAGCTTGTTGCTGCTATGGAGGAGAGAGAGATGAACCTTGAACTTTACACAGATTACCTTGATTTAAGAAAGTTTGGTTCTGTTCCTCACGGCGGTTTTGGTCTCGGATTTGAAAGACTTATCATGTACACAACAGGTATGGCTAATATCCGTGACGTAATTCTCTACCCCAGAACAGTTGGTTCTATAAGATAATAGCATTATATTAAGGAGTGATTGATATGTCACGTTCATTATATATCCCCGAGGGCTATAAATCTGCCCTCACACTGAGAGAAACTCAGCATGCAATCAAATATATCAAGGATGTTTTTCAGCAGGCATTGTCCTTTGCTCTGACTCTTGACAGAGTATCTGCTCCCCTTATTGTTAAAAAGGGGAGTGGTATCAACGATGACCTCAACGGCGTTGAGCGCAAGGTCGATTTCTCTATGAAAGAAATCGACGATGAGGGTGAGGTTGTACAGTCCCTTGCCAAATGGAAGCGTATGGCTCTTTATCGTTACGGCTACAATGCCGGGGAGGGCATTTACACCGATATGAATGCTATCCGTCGTGATGATGACAGCGATAATATTCATTCGATTTTTGTTGACCAATGGGACTGGGAAAAGGTAATTACCAAGGAGCAGAGAACTATTGAGTATCTGAAAGAAACTGTAAAGGCTGTAGTAAAAGCAATTGCATTTACAAAGCGTAAGGTGGGACTTCGCTATCCCGATATTGCTGAAGATTTCTGCGATGAACCCTATTTTATAACAACACAGGAGCTTGAAAACCTCTATCCCGACAAAGAACCGAAAGAGCGTGAGCGCCTTATCACAAAGGAACATAAAGTCGTATTTCTTATGGCTATCGGCGGAAAGCTTGAAAGCGGCGAAAAACATGGCGGAAGAGCTCCCGACTATGATGATTGGTCACTAAACGGCGATATTCTTATCTGGAACAGTGTTCTTGACGACGCTCTTGAAATATCTTCAATGGGAATCCGTGTAGATGCCGAAACTCTTAAAGCGCAGCTTGCAGAGTGCGGTGAGGAAGAAAGAATGAAGTATCAGTATCACCAGATGATAGCAGACGGCACACTTCCTCTTACAATTGGCGGTGGTATAGGTCAGTCAAGACTTTGCATGCTGCTTCTGAATAAGGCACATATCGGCGAGGTACAGTCGTCAATCTGGCCTGAGGAAACAATCCGTATTTGCAATGAAAATGGTATAACTTTGTTATAATCAGGGGGAAAGAATGGATACAGCACTTATTGTAATTGATATGCAAAATGACTATCTCTACGAAAAGAGAAAGGCAAAATTTTCCTATAATACCGCGGAACTTACTGCAAATGTAAATAAGCTGATACATCAATACAAGGACAATGGCTGTGATGTAATCTATATACGTCATATTATCCAGAATTTGCCTACAAATCGGCTTTTGTTCGGTTTTTCCATAGCAGGTACTGAGGGTGCGGAACTTTACAGCGGATTGGATATAGTATCAGATTATTGTTTTGATAAGCTTGTGGGTGACGCGCTTACAAATAAAAAACTTATGGAGCATATACAGAAAAAGCGTATAAAACGTCTCCATTTGTGTGGTCTGGACGAATTCGGCTGTGTAACCTCTACCGCGCTTGGTGCGGCTAAAAGAGGAATAACAGCTGAAATTGTCCGCAGTGGTACTGCTACTGTGTTTCCTGCAAGCAAAACAAAAAAGAAGAAAGATAAACTGAGCAGGGCTGGAATAAAATATATATAATATACAAATTATAATAAACGAAATAATTTAGAGAATTTCATAAAAGCGGTCGGTTCATAAAAGAAATGACCGCTTTTTTCATAAATTATTAATTAAATAGTTATGTTTTTGGATGATAATATAGCTATTGACCTTTTTGTTGATATCATGTATAATAATACTAATGAATTTTTCTAAAAGGAGATCTATTTATGAATCTTAATGAATTATTGCAGAAAATTTATGGTAAATCAATAAGTGAATGCAGTAATGAGGAAATATACACTGCACTTCTCAATAAAGTTGATGAACTGGCGGCTGAGAAAGCTTCTTTGAATGGAAAAAAGAAGCTGTACTACATTTCAGCTGAGTTTCTCATTGGCAAATTGCTGTCAAATAATCTTATAAATCTTGGTTTATATGATGATGTTAAAAATCAGCTTGCAGAATTTGGAAAAGATATATGCAGTATCGAAGAAATCGAGAACGAACCCTCACTGGGAAACGGCGGGCTTGGCAGACTTGCGGCTTGTTTTCTTGATTCAATTGCAACCCTCGGACTTAACGGTGATGGTATTGGACTGAATTATCATTTTGGATTATTCAGACAGATTTTCAAAAATAACGCACAGACAACAATTCCTGATAAATGGCTTAGTGATAACTGCTGGCTTAACAGAACTGATAAAATATACCCTGTAATATTCGGCGGCGCTGTAGTTGCTGCAAGATTATACGAAATTAACGTTACAGGCTATGACAGCACGACAAACAAACTGCGCTTGTTTGATATTGAGGGCATTGATGAGAGCATGGTAACATCGGGCATTGACTTTGATAAAACTTCAATTACAAGAAATCTTACTCTGTTCCTCTATCCCGATGACAGCGATGATGAGGGCAGACTTCTCCGTATATATCAGCAGTATTTTCTTGTGTCTGCCGGTGCTCAGTTCATTCTTGATGAAGCCGTTCAGAAAGGCTGTAATTTATATGACCTTTATGATTATGCTGTAATTCAGATTAATGATACTCACCCTACAATGATTATTCTCGAGCTTATACGCTTACTTGTTCAGCGTGGAATTGATATGGACAAGGCAATTGAAATCGTAAGCCGTACTTGCGCTTATACAAATCATACCATTCTTGCGGAGGCTCTGGAAAAATGGAATATTTCACAGCTTAAAAAGGTTGTACCTCAGCTTGTGCCGATTATTGAAATACTCGATGACAAGGTGAGAAGAAAGTACGATGAGCCGTCTGTTCATATCATTGATAAAGACGACAGGGTTCATATGGCGCATATTGATATACACTACGGATTCAGTGTAAATGGTGTTGCATGGCTGCATACCGAGATTCTCAAAAATGAAGAGTTAAATCATTTCTACAAGATTTATCCCGAAAAGTTCAATAACAAGACAAACGGCATAACTTTCCGCCGCTGGATTATGCACTGCAATCCTGAACTTTCCGACTATATTACTGAACTTGTCGGCAACGGCTGGAAAAAGAATGCTGATAAACTTGAAAAGCTTCTCGAATTCAGAAATAACAAAAAAGTACTAGAAAAAATCCTTGAAATTAAGGAGAATAAAAAAATACAACTGAAAAATTATCTTTCCGATAAACAGGGATTTGATATTGATGAAAATTCCATATATGATATACAGATAAAACGTCTGCATGAGTACAAGCGTCAGCAACTTAATGCGCTGTATGTTATTCACAAATATTTGGAGATAAAATCAGGAAAAAAGCCAAATACTCCCATTACAGTTATATTTGGCGCTAAAGCCGCGCCTGCTTACATTATAGCGCAGGATATAATTCATTTAATTCTCTGTTTACAGGAGCTTATTTCAAATGACCCCGAAGTAAAGCCATATCTCAATGTTGTTATGGTTGAAAATTACAACGTAACCCTTGCTGAAAAACTCATACCTGCCTGCGATATTTCAGAGCAGATTTCTCTTGCCTCAAAAGAAGCAAGCGGTACCGGAAATATGAAATTTATGCTTAATGGAGCAGTTACTCTTGGTACGGAGGACGGTGCTAATGTTGAAATTCACCAACTTGTAGGAGATGAGTATATTTATATATTTGGCGATGACAGTGAAACTGTTGTTGAACGCTATAAGAAGAATAGCTATGTTGCCAAGGAATATTATGCTAAAAATAAGACGCTTAAAACAGCTGTTGATTTCATAATCGGCGAAAAGCTTATGAAATTAGGCGATAAAGCTCGTCTGGAACGACTTTTCAAAGAACTGACAGGCAAGGATTGGTTTATGACCTTCCCTGATTTTGATGATTATGTAAAAACAAGGGAAAAAGCTTATTCAGACTATGAAAACCGTATGGAATGGGCTGAAAAAATGCTTGTAAACATCGCAAAATCCGGATATTTCTCATCTGACAGAACAATTGAGCAATATAATAAAGATATCTGGAAACTTTGATTTTATGCCGCACAAAGTAGTAGTATTTTAACAATATCATAGATGGCTGAAATTTCATGTGTTAGAGCAATTGATGAAATTTCAGCCATTTTTCATTATGTAAAAAATTATATTTCTTCGATTTGTAAGGAAATATTGACAAATTTCATTTTATATGATATGATTATTACTAATATTAATAATACATATGCAACTTTTTGCAAATCTCAATTGTGTTATATATAGTGAAAGTTGTTTCACAAAAAAATATAAAGGTGGAATTAATATGAAAAAGAAGCTTATCATTGGTGTAATTGCCGCTATCGTGTTGTTATGCGGAATTGTAATATTAAACACGCCCCGTTTTTATCTGGAATACGAATTCAGCGATTACTACATTGCAAACGGACAAATTTACAATGAAGATTGTATACGCATAAAAAATTGCAAGAATTATGTAGTAATGGCGAAAATTCCCGATAAAATTGAAGGATTACCTGTAAGAGAAATAGAGCAATCAGCATTTATGGACAAAAAGCTTTTAACTTACATTGATATTTCCGATTCTGTCAAGGTAGTAGACAATTATGCGTTTTGTAACTGTTCTAATCTTAGAAAAATATCCATGCCTGATAATCTGGAAAGTATAGATCAATACGCGTTTTGTAATTGTACAAGCCTAAAAAATATTAATCTTCCCCAAAGTATTAAATATATAGGCAATAGCGCTTTTGAGGAATGTAAAAAACTCAAAAAAATCGAATTCTCCGACTCGCTTAAAAGAATAGACGCTCATGCTTTTGAAAATTGTTCTTCGCTTAAAGAAATTAAAATTCCTGACAGTGTCGAGATTATAGAATACAAAGCATTTGCAAACTGTACTTCTCTTGAAAAAGCACTACTGCCGAATAGTGAATTAACAACACTGGAAAACTGCGTATTTTTGAAATGTTCTTCTTTATCTGAGGTTATTATTCCAGACAAGCTTATTAACTTCAATGCTTCCAGTTTTAAAAAATGTAAAAATCTTGAAAACTGGAGTATAAATAGTACAAATCCAAATTTTATAAAATACAATGATGCTATTTATACAAATGATTATAAAAAACTTGTATTTTATCCCGAAACAGCTGAAAAATTTGAGATACATCCTGATACTGAAATAATAGGGGAGTTTGCATTTTCTTACAACTATAAACTTGAAAATATTGTTATTCCTGAACATATAAAAATAATTGAGGAAAAGGCTTTTTATAATTCTCCAAATCTTAAAACAGTAAAATTTGAAAACGGTGTAAAAACAATAAGTGAATGTGCATTTATGTATTGCCCTGAGTTGCAAGAAGTTATATTATCTGACACTGTAGAAACAATTGGAGAAGAAGCGTTTTATGTATGTGACAATTTAAAGGAGATAATTATTCCTGCATCTGTAAAAGTTATAGGTGACAGATCTATAGGACTATCCACCCAAGTGCAAGTGTTTGACGAAGGAGAAATGTTTGGATTAGATTCAATTTACAATAATAATATAATCATAAATGGCTTTAAAAACTCAGTTGCCGAGAAATATTCCAAGGAAAATGGTATAGAATTTATCCCTCTTGATTAATAGATGTAAGGAGCTTTTAAAATGAAAAAGAAAGCCAAGTTTATAATCGGCACAATTGCCGTAATAGGAATTGCTGCAGCAATCATTATTCCAAAGCACCCGCTGTATTATCTTGATTACGAGATAAAAGACGGTTATGCAGTAATTACAGATTGCAAGGATAAAGTAAAGAAAGTTGATATTCCCGAGAAAATATTTGGACATAACGTTGAAGGAATTGCCGCGCATGCATTTTCAGTCTGTGAAGCAGAAGAGATTAATATTCCTGATACAATCAGATTTATCGATTTAGGTGCGTTTAGCTTATGCAAAAATATCACTTATATCGAAATTCCTGACAGTGTTGAATGTATGGCATCAGATATCTTCGCAAATTGTGATAAACTTGTATCGGTCAAATTGCCGGAAAAGCTTAAATGTATAAATTGGACTTCATATGAAAGTTATCTTAGTATTCATGATTATTCTGAAATTAAAGATATGATTCCTTTTAATATGTTTGACCATTGCCAAAACTTTAAAAAAATTGATATACCAGATAATGTTACTTCAATTTCTTCGGAAGCATTTATGGGATGTAATTCGCTGAAAGAGATATCACTTCCGGAACAGCTTAAAGAAATTTGGACTGATGCTTTTTCATATTGTACTTCTCTTGAAAAAATAACATTTCCCGATAATCTTGAAATTATTAAAGAACGTGCATTTTTAGAATGTGACTCTCTTGTTGAAGTAACTATACCTGCATCAGTAACAGAAATAGGGGATTATGCTTTTGGGTATTATATGCTTGGTGGCGAGATAATTGACGGCAGAGATACATCTGAGTATAAACTGAATGATGACTTTATTATTAAAGGTTACAAAAACACCGTTGCTGAAAAATATGCCAAGGAAAATAATATTGAATTTATAGCTTTAGACTAACAAAAACCGCACAGAAAAAATTTTTATTTTGTGCGATATTTAAATGCAACCTTTTACGCCTTTGCGGTGTATTACTTATATAGGGGAATATTTCCCTTAAAAATGATATAAAATTGGTGGATAAAAATGTTTTTTAAAAAATGCAACCTTTACACACGTTGCGGTGTATTACTTATGAAAGGGGAGGAATCTAATGACTGACGCTGAAACAAAACAGCTGTTTGAAAAGGCAGTAGAAGAATATTCAGATATGATAACAGGTTTGTGTCTGGTTCGCCTCGGAAACCGATACGATGCCGAGGACTGTTATCAGAATGTATTCTTAAAGCTGTTCAAAAATAAGGAAATGCTGACAGAGGAGCCTGAATATCTCAAATCGTGGCTTATAAGAGTTGCGGTAAACGAGTGTAAAAACAGATTCCGTTTTCTCAGTCGTCATAAAACAGAGCCTCTTTCTTTCGCAGACGATTGCAGTATCGAAATGGAAGACAGAACAATTCTTGACACCGTTATGACATTGCCTGAGAAATACAGAGAGGTCATATACCTTTATTATTACGCTGGATACTCCGTAATTGAGCTTGCCTCAATTCTCAATAGTAAAGAGAATACAATCAAAAGCAGACTTAAACGCGGAAGAGAAATGCTAAAAGAGCTATTGACCGACGAAAATAAGGAGGAGGTTTTGTCATGAAAAGACTTGAAAAAGCTTTTGACAGTATAAAAACACCTGACAGCTGGAAAGAAAACCTTTATAAAACGGCTTATGCAGAAACAATACAGCCAAAGAAATTTTCATTAAAAAGAACAATAACCATTACTTTCGCCGCAGCTGCCGCCTGTATGGCAAGCGCACTGACTGTCGGTGCGCTTACAGGAACATTCAATATTGTAGAAATACTTCGCGGAGGATTTTCAGATGAAATATCTGCTGAGAAGTACATCAGAGGTCAATATCAGGAGCTTGATGTGACCTGCGAAAATGAAAATATCTCATTTGAAGCTATGGCATTTATGGGTGACATTGATGAAACCTATACTCTTATAGCCGCAAGACCAAAGACGGATATGACATTTGACAGCATGGCAATTGAAGTTAGCGTACTCGAAAATACAATTACGAATCTTGATGAATATGCAACGTTTACGATTAATGGAATTGCTGACACCGATGAGGGTGGTAATCCTGTTTACTTTTTCAATGTGAGAAATTTGCCGTGCTGTGGATTATATGAAATAGGTTCCGAAAGTCTGATAATGCGAATAAGCGAAGTAAGATATATTGACGGATATAATCAGACTACAGAAGAAGTTAATCTCAGCATGGAAATTGTTCCCGATATTACAAAGCTTTCACAGATTGAATATCAGGAATATAAAGAGGTAGTGGACATAAATGGTATTCAATGTATTGTAGAAGATACTCACTTATCCGATTATCAGGCAAGTATAAGCTTTATTTATAATGTACCAAATACACTTGATATCGGGGGAGAGGTAATTTCGGAAGATTATCTTATTGGCGATATAAAAATCCGTGATATTCTCAATCTTAAATCAGAATATGCCTATGAGCCGATTGCTGAGGAATGTCCCATTAAGCTTATCGTTGACGGAGAAATAATGCAATTTATTGAGCATAACGAGGAAGCTTATCATTTTCCATATGAAAACATGTTAAATGATGAAAATATCAGCAATGAAGGAACGACATTCTTCTGTCGCCTTAACTTTGAGCCATTTACTTTCTCCGAAGCAAAGAGTGTAGCATTTGAAATTGAAACCACAGATGGCGAAACAAAAATATTTAAAGTCAAATAAGCGGCAAAAATCCCACTTCGTTAATTCAAAGTGGGATTTTTTCTTATTTTTTCTTGCCACGTCTTCAAGCTTTTCAGCACGGAGCAGAGCGGAATCAATATGGTCGCAGAAGTTGTCGCGGCCTACACGGCTTATAAATCCAGCCTTTTCCATAGCATGCATAGGCTGTTCATTTACATGAGAGAAAATTACCTCAATATCATGCTTTTTACAGCGTTTTGTAATCTTATCAAGCATTTCAACACCGGAAACATCAATAGCAGGAACATTTCTCATACGAAGAATAAGTACATCGATTCCTTTCGTTTTGTCCAGAATATAATTGAATTTATCAGAAGCGGCAAAGAACATTGGACCATTAATCTCGTAAACTCTCGTATTATCGGGAACTTTTTTAAGTGAAATGTGATCAGGGTCTGTGTCCTCATCATCAACATAAATCCAGCCATGGCTTTCAGTTACATCAGCCATACGCTTCATAAAGAGAAGTGCTGCAAGAACCATACCAACAACAATAGCAACAACAAGGTCGAATACAACAGTAAGGACAAGAGTTATAATCAGCACAGCACTGTCACTCTTTGGGGATATTTTAATACAGTTGACAATTTCTCTCCAGCCGCACATATTATATGCTACAATAAAGAGGATAGCGGCGATAGTCGGCATAGGAATCATAGCCGCGTAGGGCATAATAAGCAAAAGTACTATGAGTAAAACAACTGCGTGAACCATTCCTGCAATGGGAGTTCTTCCACCATTCTTTATATTAGCAGCAGTACGTGCAATAGCGCCTGTAGCAGGGATTCCGCCGAAAAGTGCAGAGGCAACGTTGCCTACACCCTGAGCTGTAAGCTCCATATTTGAACGGTGCTTTGAGCCAATCATACCATCGGCAACAACGCATGAAAGAAGTGATTCTACAGCGGCAAGAATGGCAATTGTGAAGGCATTAGGAATAAGAGACCTTACTCTATCAAATGTAATTTCGGGCATTGTAAAAGTAGGAGGAGCAGATGAAATAGTGTAAAGGTCTCCGATAGTATTTACATTGATTCCGCTTATTTTTACGATAGCCGCACCAATGACAACAGCTACAAGAGAAGGAGGAATTTTATTCAGTTTTTTAGGCCAGAGAATAAGTATAGCAATAGAAATAATACCAATAAGAAGAGCCATGGGATTGAATGTATCTATTGATTTGGCAAGCTCAGCGATTTTTTCTGTAGTTTCAACAGGAGAGCCCTCAAAAGTCATTCCGCAGAAATCCTTAATCTGACCTACAACAATTGTAACTGCGATTCCAAATGTAAATCCAAGAGTAATTGTGTTGGGAATGTATTTAATAAGGCTTCCGAAGCGGCATAATCCCATTATAATCAGGAATATACCAGCAATAATTGTGGATATTGCAAGACCGTCCATGCCTTCAGTTGCAACGATACCTGCAACAATTGTCGCAAATGCCGCAGTAGGTCCTGCAATCTGAACGCGGCTTCCACCTAAGAATGATACGATAAAGCCGGCAACAATTGCTGTATAAAGTCCCTGTTCTGGTGTAACTCCTGAAGCCAGAGCAAGAGCAATTGAAAGGGGGAGAGCAATGATTGCAACAATTATACCAGAAATCACATCTTTAACAAGCTGTGATTTTGAGTATCCTTTCATTACCGAGAAAAGTTTAGGTTTTAGCTTTTCCTCTGTTTTTTTGACTGCCGATGTTTGTGAAGACACCATGATAAACCTCCTGAATATAAAAAATGAATAATGCTTATTTATTATAACTCTAAGGAGAAAAAAAGTCAATATAAGCAGATGTGAAAAGATATTAACTATTTTATGACGATTTAGTGTATATTTTGCGATAAAAAGCAAAAAAGAGAAAATGTCGAAAAAACGGCAATGATATGGAAAATCCAATATCATTGCCGTTTTTTTATTCTGTTAAAGGAAGTTTGGATACAAGCTTTGCATCATATTTCTGAATCGTAAGCGCATCTGTAGCAGTTATACCTGCTTTGCCGTCCACATCTGCATTAGCTGTACCGCTTTCAGACAAGCCATACTTGTCAGGATTTCCGATACTCTGGAGAATAGCAGTGGAATCAGCTATAGTTACCTTTCCATCACAGTTTGCATCGCCATACATAATATCATCAACAGGAGCAGTAGTTTCAGTAACTGTTGTAACTGTAGGTGTTGCAGAAACTTTCTCTTCCGTAGTGGTTACAGGAGGAACTGTTGTTGTTTCGGGCTTTTCGTCGGGCTGAGAGGGAGGCTGAGTGTTGCCGCTGTAATAATCTGCAACTGTAATTCCTGTACCGTTCTGTCCAAGCGGAATCTTGTGGTCGAGACCAATAAACAGACCATCTTTAGTTTGCCATAAAGCTTCTTTTACAAATTCATACTTTGGAATATCCCAATCCTGGAAGTCGTTTATAAGAAGTCCGCCTGTATCACCTGAATTTTCATTAAAGCACCAGAATGTGTGATGAATACGCTTTTCAATCATATAATCACGCAGAAGCTTCATCCACTTTCTGTTATCGCCGGTTGGGTCATGTTCATCATCATAAAATCCACCCCATTCACCCATGAAAAGAGGAGAGATTTTTTCTTCAACGAGGAATGCCCAGGTATCATACCAATAATCATCAAGAAGCGTCTGTGTTGTAAAATCCTTCTTGAACCATTCCTGTTCCCATACAAGCGGGCCGTAGTCGTGGGGAGAATAAACAAGCTGATCCTGATGTTCGCCTAAATCTATGGGGTAATCTCTTACACCACGGAAATTACCTCCCCACCATGCACCATGGAATGCCTGAGCAGAGGGATCATCGTAATGAGCGTAGTCAACAGCTGGGGAATTCCAATCCTTGCCATTTTCAAATTTTGGATATACCTCGATACCCTCAACCATAATTAAAAGATTAGGATTCTGTTCAAGGCAAGCAGCAGCACCTCTTTCGGCTGCATACTTCCAGTTGTTTTCAGCAGTGGAGCCATCCCAGATTGCCATACCCTGACCGTCGTTTTTACCATGTGGCTCATTTTTAAGGTCTATAGCAAGGATTGTATCGTCATCCTTATAATACTCAGCAAACCATGAAAGCGCCTCCAGCCAGTCGTCTGTGCTGTAGTTGCTATCGTACCATAAAGGCATCTGATGTCCGTTTGAAGCTGTAGTTGCGCAGTGAATATCCATCATAATCTTGATACCATTTTCTCTGCACCACTCAACAGCCATATTCCATATATCAAAGCTATACTTGGGAGTACCGCCTTCAACCCCCTCAACTGTAAGTTCTGGATTCTTCCACTCGTTAATCTTTACCATGTAAGGATCGGGATCATGATTTTTCCACTGAAGCAGAATTTGTGTTGACATAGGTACACGCAGGAAGTTGAATCCATGGTCGGCCATTTCATTGAGCATCTCATGCATATTTCTTGACCACACGCCATCAAAGCACTGTGTAGTAACATTGTAGCCGAACCAGTTACAGCCTGTCAGCCATACAGGATTTCCGTACATATCCACGATTTCAGCGTTTTCGTTTACATGAAGCCAGTCATCGTGATACTCATCAGGAGCCGCTACGATTACATCTTTTGGAATACTGCCGGTTATAACAGTTCCAAGCATAGCTACAGCAGCAATAGAAGCTGCGGCTTTTTTTAAAATATGTTTCATAAAACATTCCCTCTCTTTATTTTTTGAACATGCAATTGTTCATATTACCTATATTATATACTATAAAATAAAGCTTGTCAAGATTTTTCCAAAATTTTCACAAAACAAATGAGCCTCCGGTTAAGGAAGCTCATCTGCCATGATATAGGGATTATTGGGGATTTATAATTAAATGTTGGGGTAAACATTTAATTACCGAAAATTAATTATAGAGGACATTTCTTTCCTCTAAATATATTATACAACATAAATGTGAAAATTGTGTTAAAATTAGGTATGGAAAAACGCTGAATTTCATCTTACTTTTTATTTATATTTTATGCATTTTTAACATCTTTGTTGCTGATTCTGAACCAGAACACTGATCCTTTACCTATTTTGCTGCGTACTCCGTAATCATAATTATGCAGTTTAAGTATTGCTTTTACGATTGATAAACCCAAACCTGTACCAACAACTTCACGTTTGTGGTTCTCTGAACGATAGTATTTATCAAAAATAAGCTTTATCTTATCAGGAGGTATACCTTCTCCTGTATCTTCAACTTCAATTATTATACCATTTTGGGAGTTAATCTGGCGAACAAAAACCTGTTTATCTTCGCCTGTATAATTGATAGCATTATTAATAAGGTTGTAAATAACCTGTTCTATTTTTACCACGTCGCAAAAGACCATACATTCTTTATCGGGAGTGAATTGAATTTTATATCCCATACGCTCTGATATTCCTGCGAATCTGTCGATTATTTCTGATAATTTAGAACTGATTTCAAATTCTGAGGGGGTAATTTTCTGCTTACCGCTTTCAAGTTTTGACAAATCGAGAATATCATTTACCATAAGAGACAACCTATCTGTCTCATTTATGATAATTTCAAGATGTTCGTTTCGCTTTTTTGGGTTATCTCCCGAAAGGTCTCGTATCATTTCTGCATAAGCTTTCAACATTGTCAGTGGAGTACGCAAATCGTGTGATACATTGGCAATAAGGTCACGCTGCATTGTATCAACTCTTGAAAGTTCTTTTTCAGCATAGGTCAAAGCATCGGCAAGCTGTTTTACCTCAAGATATCCCCTGCCATCAAATTTCGTATTAAAATTACCTTTTGCAAGACTTTCTGCCGCTATAGTAATATTATCAATAGGCTGAGCAATTTTCTTTGATACAAATAGTGAAATCACGAAAGCAAGAATCATCAGAATAAAAGTAATAATCATCAACTGACGTTTAATAATAGTAACAGTAGAACCAACAGGAACGAGGGCTGTATTAATAAATAGATAACCATCAGGATTTTCAGTATCTCCTAAAGCGCAGCCAAATAGCATCATTGAATAATTTTTATGTGCATTCTGAAGTTTTCGCCAGATTGGCTGATTTAAATTATTCTCAATTTCAAGCTGATAATTGTACGTGCTGTTAGTTCTTCCATGAATTACGCAGTCAACGGAATATTCTTTAGTATACCATGATCTGCCGTATCTGTTGACAATTTCTATGCATAAATCATTTTCTATTGCAATTTCTTCAAGTTTTCTGCTGAATTCCGAAGATTTATCCGTTTCATAGGACGCTGTAATCTCCAACGCAGAGCGTTCAACGTCATGTATTTTTGATACAGTATAGAATTTTTCAAGAAAGAGTATCTGAAATAGCCATAAAAGGACGAATACAATAATTGTAAAGCTTATAAAACACATCCATATGCTGAATTTCAGAGGAATCCGACCAAAAGCGGATTTTATTCTTTTAATTAGCTTCAAACTTGTAACCCATTCCTCTCAGCGTAACAATGAATTTACGATATTCTCCAAGGCTGTTTCTGAGCATTTTTATATGAGTGTCAACTGTTCTGTCATCACCGAAGAAATCATATCCCCATACTTCTTCGAGAAGCTGATCTCTTGAAAGAGCGATATTCTTATTTCTTACAAGGTAGAACAACAAGTCGTACTCTTTTGGTGTCATAGATGCTTTTTCGCCGTTGACGTATACCTCTCTGCCAGAAATATCAACTTCAAGCCCCTCAAACACATATTTATCAAGCTTAACTGAATCATTTGAATTCTTATTTCTTTTAAGTGCAACTTTAACTCTTGCCATAAGCTCTTTAGGTGAAAAAGGTTTTACAACATAATCATCGATTCCAATTTCAAATCCAAACAGCTTGTCATATTCCTCCCCGCGTGCAGAAAGCATAATAACAGGAATGTTCTTGGTTTTGCGTATCTCCTTACAGGCAGAATAGCCGTCAAGTCTTGGCATCATAACATCCATAATGATAAGGTCATAGTTGTTGTCATGGCAAAGATTTACAGCCTCCATGCCATTTTCTGCTTCTGTTACGTCATATCCTTCAAATTCAGCGTATTCACGCACAACCTTACGAATGTTGATTTCGTCATCTACAATTAATATATGTGCCATATTTATACCTCCGGATTTTTGTTTAAAACTCAAAATCTGATTTTTCTATTCTTATTATACCATATTACTTCATTAATGTGAATATATTGTGATGTTTTCTTGTAAGTTTACAACAAATTTATAAAAAATGTTGTGAATCAGAAAAATAAACTTGACTTTTTAGGTGAAATTTGCTATAATTAAAATAAGATTAAACACGAAGGGTGAGATTGATTTTGAAAAACAAAGATATACTTGCAGCTGCTTTGGCTGTATGCCTTTCTACAGCACTCGTAGTTGCTTTTTCGCTGTTTCATCCACAATACACAGTTATAATACTTATCGTGTATTTCATTTCCCTTATTATTACAGCATCTATAGTATTTGTCATCAGCAGAATCTATGCTAAGAATAAATCTTCTGTTGATACCGAAGATTTCCTCAAAGTAATTGAAAATCTGGAATCAGAATTCATTGTATGGTCAAATGATTTCTCTTACATCCGCATGAATAAGCGTATCCGTGATCTCCTTGGCTTTTCTGTTGAAGAAAGCTGCACAAAACAGGCTATGCTCAAAGCCTTCGGATTAAAGAAAATTGATGAAAAGGAAGTAAATGCAATAGTATCTGAAAATTATCAGTGCAGTTTTGTAACTCCTGATAAAAAGCATGTTTCAATAGCGTGGAGTACGTCTCTTTTCAAAGGATTTAAAAAGAAAAATCTATATCTCAGCACAGGTTTTAATATGACTGAACTGAAAAAAATGAGGACAAACCTAGCAAGTGCAAACGATTTCTTCAATTCCTCTATGGAACTTGCAGAAATTGGAGTTATTATGAGTACGGACAGAAAAAAATATGCCGCTTCATCGGAAACTGTACGTATGTTCTGCCTTAACAGTAATAGTATAACTTTCGACAAATTCCGTTCACTTATTCACCCAAATGACAGAATACATTTTGAACATGCTGTCAATTCTCCAAATGAATGTGGTGATGTGCGAAAAATTGAACTCCGTATAAAAAAATTAAACGGCGCAAGCTACCGTTGGTATAGCTTCCGTTACAAGTCAATCAAGGGCACCGATAATACCCGTCCGCTTTTTGGCGGTGCTTTGCTGGATATAACTGATGAAAAAGAAAAGGATCTTCTTATTGAACGGCTTGCCTATATTGATGAAGTAACTGAAATTGCCAACCGCAACAAGCTTGTTACAATGGGAGAGGAAACCTATGAGTGCAGCCGTACACTTAATTACAGCTATTGGATTATAGTTGTTGATATTGACAGATTCCACATTATAAATGATACTTGCGGCTATGAAAACGGAAATTATATTCTCAGAAATTTTGCTCACATTCTTTATAAATTTGTTACTCCGGGCGGACTTGCAGCGCGTATCAGCGGTGATAATTTTGCACTTGTTCTTCGCGATTACGGCGATGATGACTTGCCGTCACGTACAGCCAAGGGTATTCAGGAAGAATTTGCCAAGCTTGCTGTAAAAGATTTCGCAGCTGTAAATCTCAGCTGTTCTGTTGGATTTTCAAAAATTCCTGATGACGGAGATTCATTTATCGACGTACTGGAACACGCAGAATTCGCACTCAAAACAGGAAGTGGCCATACAGGAACTATCTGCCGTTATGATCCAAGTATGCATGATTCCATAATCGGAATTACGGAGCTTGAAAAATCCCTTGCGCTTGCAATTGACAATAATGAGCTTCATTTATTCTATCAGCCTAAAATCGACTTGAAAATAGGAAAAATTATGGGAGTAGAAGCGCTTATCCGTTGGATTAAGCCTGACGGTACAATTATTACTCCTGATTCATTTGTTCCTATCGCCGAAAGGTCACGTCTTATCGGTAAAATCAGTGAATTTGTACTAAACGAGGGTTGCCGTCAGAATGCATTATGGCAAAAGCTGGGGTATCCCAAACTTGTAATGTCTATCAATTTTACATCTAATGATTTTTATCAGACGGATTTAAAAGAACGTGTTCTCGATGCTCTTGTACGAACAGGTCTTGACCCCAGATGGCTTGAAGTGGAGCTTACTGAAACTCTCGCTCTCAGCGATATTGATTTTGCTGTTGCTCAGATGAACAAGCTTCGGGAGTTGGGTGTTAAACTTGCAATGGATGATTTTGGAACCGGATATTCTTCATTAAGCTATCTCCAGATTCTGCCCATTACTCTGCTGAAGCTTGACAGATCATTTATTACCGATATTCAGCATGATAATATTGCATACGAAATTGTCTCGGCAGTAATAAGCATAGCTAAATCCAAAAAAATTAAAACTATTGCCGAGGGTGTGGAAAATCAGAAGCAGGAAGAAATTCTCAGAAAAGCGGGCTGTGATTACGGTCAGGGATTCCTTTACGGCAGACCAATGCCTGCTGAGGAACTTGAAAGAATCTTTCTGCGCAGTAACTAAGATTTTAATATCGGAGAATCCTGTTCCCTCTCACACAGGATTTTCGCAAAATAATATATAAACGGAGGTTTTAAAATGAGAAGAATCGGAATCTTAACAAGCGGCGGCGATTGTCCGGGACTTAATGCCACTATAAGAGGAGTTGCCAAAGCCTGCTATGAGCAGTTTGGCGAAGATAACGTTGAAATTGTTGGCATTTCCAACGGCTATTACGGTCTTATCAACAATTTGTGCAAGGATATGACATCTGATTCCTTTTCGGGTATTCTTACTCAGGGCGGTACAATTTTCGGCACAAAGCGTCAGCCGTTCAAGATGATGCAGGTTATCGGTGAAGATAACGTAGATAAAGTAAAAAATATGAAAGAGACTTATAAAAAGCAAAAGCTTGATTGTCTCCTTACTCTCGGCGGCAATGGTACTCATAAGACTTCAAAGCTTCTTTATGACGAGGGACTTAACGTTATAGGTCTGCCCAAGACAATCGATAATGATATTTTCGGCACAGATGTTACTTTTGGATTCCATACCGCTGTGGATATAGCAACGGATGTAATTGACAGACTTCATACAACCGCCGCAAGCCATAGCCGTGTTCTTGTATGTGAAGTTATGGGAAATAAAGCAGGCTGGCTCACTCTCAATGCTGGCATTGCAGGCGGTGCAGATATAATTGTAATCCCTGAAATTCCCTATGATATTGACAAAATTTGCGACGCTGTAATGGCAAGAAGCGCATCAGGAAAGACATTTTCTATCCTTGCTGTTGCAGAGGGTGCATTTGATGTTGCTGAAGCAAAAATGAAGAAGAAAGAGCGCGCAAAACTTCGTGCAGAGGCAGGAATCACTACAGCAACAGGTCGTATTGCGGCTCAGATTCAGAATAATACAGGCATTGAAGCTCGTGTCTGCGTTCCTGGACATATGCTCAGAGGCGGTGCTCCAAGTGCCTACGACAGAATTCTTTCTACTCAGTTCGGCGTATTTGCCGCGTCTCTTATTGCCAAGGAAAAATATGGCAGAACTGTTGCAAAAATCGGCGATAAGATAACTTCAAATAAACTTGCGGATATCGCAGGCAAAACAAAGTTTGTAACTCCGGAGGATCCTCTTGTTACAGCTGCAAAGGCTATAGGTGTTTCATTCGGAGATTAAAATATAAGGAGAGTTATAATGACTTACAAAGAAAGCTTTATCAAATTCATGGTAGACTGTGGTGTTCTTACTTTTGGAGAGTTTACTCTTAAAAGCGGAAGAATAGCACCGTATTTCATCAATTGCGGAAATTATAAAACTGGTGCGCAGCTCGCTAAACTCGGTGAATATTATGCTGAATGTATTCATGAAAACAATATCCCTGTAGAGACACTTTTCGGACCTGCTTACAAAGGAATTCCCCTTGCAGTATCAACAGTCGTTGCTCTCAGCAACAAATTTGAAATTGATGTATCTTACTGTTTTGACAGAAAAGAAGCTAAGGATCATGGTGAAGGCGGTATGTTTGTCGGCAAGATGCTTACAGATAACGAAAAAGTTATCATCATTGACGACGTTATGACATCAGGAAAGGCGCTCCGAGAATCTATGCCTAAGCTTAAATCTGCTGCTGATGTAGATGTTACAGGTATGGTTATCACTGTTGACCGTCAGGAAAAGGGAACAGGAGAGCTTTCTGCTGTTCAGGAAGTAAAGCGTGATTTCGGTGTAACGGTATATCCTATTGTTACTATGGAAGATATCATTGAAGCAATAAAAAATGATATCGTTCCAGGCAAGGAATATCTTGATAAGATGATTGAATACAGAAGGACATACGGCGTCTGATAAATATTATGTGATTCTCTGTAAATTTCAGCGGAATAAAATCGCGAGAGGTTTTCAGGGAATCATTTTATTTACAGGTCACCTATATATTTATTGCTTTGTTATTTTAAGTTTGTATATAAAATGCAGTTATTTTTTCAGGATATAAATCTAATGAGAAAATTTATATTATGGAGGTCGTATGTATAAATATCTAAAACAAATTATTTCCGCGGTTGTATCTGTTTCGATTGCTGTCGGAATGACATCCGCATATCCTGCAAATAGCATTGAATCTTTGGGGATGGATAATATTCCAGAGGACAGGTATTCTGCTTCATTTGATGCAGATGTTTCATATGCTATACCCGCTTTCAAAAACATTATCGGTACAGAAGTCGAACAAATAGGTGCTATTTCTCCTGTTGCAAACTTTGGCTCAATTGAAGAAAATATAAATATATCTGGGACTGAAACAGAACTTCCGGACTGTTTTGACCTTTTTGAAATTGGACATGGCAATTCAGTGAAAGATCAGTCTATGTATGAAGCTTGCTGGACCTTTTCTTCTGCGTCAAGCGCGGAGACAAGCCTTATAGACGCAATTCCTTCAATAAATCTTTCTGAAATGCATACGGTGTTTTATCCATATTACAGTGATGAGGGAATATATATTGAGGAATTAAATAATACAGAGTCTCTCGAAATTATGCCGTTCAGTGAACTTATGGACACAGGCGGAACATCGTTTATTGTAACAAATCTATGGTCACAGTGGAAAGGTCCCGTTGATGAAGATAAACTTTCATATGTTGATACAAAGCTTTTTTATGATAAAGACTATGCAGAAAAATTTTATAAAATGGCTGACTATCATCTTGAAAATGCCTATATGTTCGATTTCAACAAGGAGAGCACAAACAGGGATGCGGTTAATAATCTTATAAAACAATTCCTTTATAGCGGCTATGCAGTTGATGTATCCTTTTATACTAAAAGTTATGATGAAAAAACAAATGCAGCATATTCAAATTATAACCATAGTCTTTCTAATCATTGCGTGTCTATTATTGGCTGGGATGACAGCTTCAGTGCCTCAAACTTCAAGGGGAATACAGGGGCATGGCTTGTAAAAAACAACTGGGGAGCTGACTTTGGTGATGAGGGATGTTTCTACATATCCTACGAAGATACGACCATTGGAGATTTTGTTGTATACGAACTGAATGAAAAGACTAATTATGCCACAAACTATCAGCACGACAGCTTTATACCAACACAGGCAATGGCTGCTGATAATGATGCTTCTGTTAATAAACCTTCATATATGGCTAATATTTTTACTGCTGAGGAAACACAGCAGATTGAGGCAGTTTCAACCTATATACTCAATCCTCATACTGACTACGAAATTACTATATATACCGATTTAAAGGATATGTCAGACCCCACTTCTGGAACATCCTCCGCTGTAACAAAGGGAACATCAATGCTGACAGGTTATCTCACATTTGAACTAAGTGAAAATGTAATCGTTAATAAGGGAGAAAGCTTTGCAGTTGTTGTTAGCCTTTACTGTAATGATTCAAAATATGTTCTTCCAGTTGAAAGTTCTCTGATACTTGAAAAAAACGGCGATAGAATAGAAAATGTTCTTGGAGGCTTTTCCACATATGACCAGATTTGTACATTCACTTCTGAAAATGAAAGCTTCTACAGCGAAAACGGATGTGACTGGACAGACGTAACCTCCGAAAATTATT
The DNA here is from genome assembly GCA_017521805.1 of Ruminococcus sp. Taxonomy (GTDB): domain Bacteria; phylum Bacillota; class Clostridia; order Oscillospirales; family Ruminococcaceae; genus Ruminococcus. Next base: position 29,077 of record JAFXDK010000035.1, read on the forward strand.
TGTACTCCGAGGAAGAGAAAAACGCTTATTTTGAAGCGCTTATAGAGGAATACAAGAAACATACTGTATGGCTGACTATTTCCAAGGAAGATATAGCACAGTTACAGGCACTTGCTGGGGAAACACAAATTAAGGTTGTTATGGGTAATATGTCACTTAAAGCATTCGGAAATCCTGTTAATACCGTTGATTTTTCACATATTGAGGGTGCGGTGACATCTGATGAAAGAGTTTCTCTCACTGTTAAGGATGATAGTGATATATACGTATCGGTCAATGGTGGAGAGTATACACTTTATGAAACTCCAATTGAAATTACAGAAGAAACAGTGATCTCCGTAACAACAGATAACATTACATATACTGAAAAGAAGTATATCCCTTCAAAAGCTGAGTTTAATGCCCTTATGTATTCGGTAAAGACAGGTACAGAATCAAGCTATAACGCAATTTCTGCCGAAAAAACAGCTGACAGAAGTTATGAGATTATTCTCGGCGGAGTTGAAAACAGCATCAGCTTTATTCCGTACACAGGAGCAGAAGTATATTTCAACGGTGAACGTATTGAGGCAAATACCTATACTGAGGACATTGAACTTGATGTTGGTAAAAATGTTATCACTTTTGAGCTAAAAGAAAAGAATAAACTTGACTCCACAGTGACTGTAATTGTGTATCGTGATCTTGTAACCTTTGATCTGCAAAACGAAACTGTCAGTCTTAATGATGTAAGCTCCCTTGAAGCTTATGACGGTCACATTTTTACAGATGGAGAGTCAGTTTCCGATTATGCGGGACAAGAATTGATAGCTACCCAAAATGGTGAGGTGTATTACGTTTACGTCCCTGAAAGAGCAGAATTTCCTTATCTTGAGGTTGATTATCTTAATGAGACCTTAAATTTCATCTCCAATGATATAGCGGATAGTATTGTATACTCCGTCAAGGAAAATCCCTCAGAAGATGATTTTATTCCGGCTGAAAAAAGATATATTGACGGACAGCATATAACCTCCGGAATGATAATGAACAAGGCATTCAGAATTATCCCAGGTGAAACAGTAACTCTTAAAGTTAAAGCAAGCGACGGTAAGTTTGCAAGTATTCCGCAGACATTTGAATTAAAGCAGGTGGGTTCTGTTCCTGTTGAGGAACCAAATTACAGTGTTTCGGAAGAATATTATGAGGTAGAGCGCAGTAATATCCTTGAATACGGTATTGTCAACGAACCGATAACCGAATCAGAGCTTGAATATCAGGCAGATTTATTCGGATATTCTACAGAAGAATATAAACAGTTAATGATGACCCGTCACGGAGTTGCAGATGAAAATATTCTTTATAAGGTAATGGCTATTGAGTGGAATGCAGGCTCCAGATTCAAATGTAACGGAAATCAGAATTTAGAGATAGCTGTACGATATTATTGTCTTGATGACGAATTTGCATCTTGCATGAAATTCAGTGAGCTTCAGTACAGAATGAGAGGGGACGTAGATTGCAACGGCTGCGTAGATGCTGTCGATGCTTCAAAAGTTCTTGCATACTACGCTTCAATAAGCACAGGAAAAACTCCTGCTATAAGTGAATCACAGCTTTATGGTTACGATTTCAACAAGGATGATTGTATAGATGCAAGTGATGCTTCAGAAATACTTGCTTACTACGCGATGAAATTGACACAACCTGATTAAATATTTTCTAAAGGTAATCAGAAATGTAATAAGGGGCTTTCTAATGTAATACTAATGTATTGCAAGGTTTGATGACGCAGTAAATGATGTATGTCATAGGAATAATTCCGCGAAGGAGGTTTTTAGAAGGTTCCATAAGTAAAAATCCCGTATGCCTAGACGGACAACAAAAATATAATTTCGGAAGTCCTCTTATGACATACGGGACTTTTGTAATTTGTTATACTCTTTATTCAGGGAATGTTATATCCTGATATCAATTAGTCAAGGAACAACGGGGTTGATATGTATCTTTCTCCGGTATCCGGAAGAAGAACAACAATATTCTTACCCTTATTTTCTGGAAGCATAGCAAGCTGAATTGCTGCAAAAACAGCTGCGCCAGAGGAAATTCCTACAAGCACACCTTCGCTTTTACTGATAAGACGAGCAGTATTATAGGCATCCTCGTTTGAAACAGCAATTATTTCATTATAGATTTCAGTATTAAGTACATCAGGAATAAAACCGGCACCAATACCCTGTATTTCATGTGTACCTGCAATTCCCGTTGAAAGAAAAGCGGAAGATTCAGGCTCAACAGCAACAATTTTTATGTCCGGATTTTTAGATTTGAGATACTCACCTATGCCAGTTATTGTTCCACCTGTACCTACACCAGCTACAAAAATATCGATTTTTCCGTCAGTATCTTCCCATAGTTCAGGAGCTGTTGTATCTATGTGAGCCTTTGGATTCATGGAGTTAGTAAACTGTGACGGAATAAAGCTATTCGGTATTTTTTCAGCAATCTCATTCGCTTTTTCAATTGCGCCTTTCATTCCTTTTTCGCCTGCAGTAAGAACAAGCTCTGCACCGTATGCTGTCATGAGCTTTCTGCGTTCAACTGACATAGTTTCTGGCATTACAATAATGACTCTGTATCCTCTTGATGCTGCAACAGCTGCAAGACCAATTCCTGTATTACCTGATGTTGGTTCAATGATTACAGAATTTGAGGTTAGTATTCCTCTTTCCTCTGCTTCGTCAATCATGGCTTTTGCAACTCTGTCTTTTACAGAACCAGCTGGATTTAAGCACTCAAGCTTTGCAAGTAGTTTTGCATTTAATCCAAGATTTTTTTCAATACGGCTAAGTTCAAGTAATGGGGTTTTACCAATAAACTGATCAAATGATTTATAAATTTTCGACATAAAATTCTCCTTTCAAACAGGTAGAAAATAAAAAGAAACGCCGATAAATCGACGTTTCTTAACCAGTGCCGCTGACCGGACTTGAACCGGTACGGATGTTACTCCGAGGGATTTTAAGTCCCTTGTGTCTGCCTATTCCACCACAGCGGCATATCACAAATAATATTATAACACATAAATAACAATAAGTCAAGTAATTTTAAATAAAAAAATATTTAAACATATTTATGAGAGTTTTAAAAGAATCGATATACTTTGAATATTTAGATGTAATTTGTCGTATGGACGAGTGATCAGTGCTTGCAGTTTTTGAACAAAATTTGTTTTTTCGAAAATTTCAGAGCAGCGAAATTTTCGCTGCTCTGAGTATAACAATTTTCAAAATTGACCAATTAGCAGAGTTTATTCGCAAAACTACTTTAACCATTCCCTACTTTCCTTGATGAATAGTTTTTTGCTGTTAATGTGAATATTACATGATTATTTTGGAATTGAAATATTTCTCCTAAAACGCTACCTGCTCCCATATTTCTTTTTTTGTAAAAGTCATATTTTCAGGAGAGGCAACCCATTTTTTCTTCTACATCGTCTGACCGTTTTATTATTGCAATAATTCTGGCTGTAAATTCGTTTACAGGATAATCCACCCCAAGCAGATATACATCCTGCCCTTCATCGTCTGGAGCGATAACTCCCTCAACATAGCCGTAATTAACAGGGTATATCATGTTTTTATATTTTGGGTGACAGCTGCCAAGAGGACGGTCTATTTTAATTTTTATTATATCACCGATTTTCATAATAAATCACTATCCTCAAATATGTATTTCATAGGTTTACAACATGAATTATCTTCAACAAAACCAAGCTTTTTATAAAGAGGATATCCGTCTTGTGTTGCTTTAAGATTCACAATATCAAGATTTTTCTCCTGTGAAAATCTCATAAGCATTTTCATAACATTCATTGCAATTCCTTGTCTGCGATATTCAGGGAGTGTATATACGCTGAAAACCTCCCCTGTTTTACCAGTAATAAACCGAGGATTACAGGGCTTTTCAACTATCAATAAAATTGCGGCAGAAATAATTTTATCGTTTTCCATTGCCCCGAAAGCAAATAAATCCTTATCAATATGTTTTTCAAAATAATTATAAAGGTTTTTTTCAATTTCTGAAAATTGTTTTTCTGTTGCTTCCTTGAAATCTTCACGTAAATACATAATCCGCATTTTTACAAGTGAATCAATTTCATTTTTTCCAAATCTGCAAAATTCCATATTTCTTTCCTATTTATCCCTCACAAATCCACTTAATCCAACCTGTAATGCCCTCAGAAAGCCTTTCATCCGCAGGTTGACCATTGTCAAACATAAGGTTATGCTGTATCCAGTTAATCATGCAGTGCTGTCCCATTTCAAAACCATAGAATACAGAAGATACACCGCCATCGCCATTGTAAACCCATTCAGGAAAAAAACAAATGCAATTCTTCATCTGCTGCAGCTTTTCTATGCGCGGAGTTATACACTCGTCAAAAACTGCCATTTCATCGTGTCTGCCGTGAGCAATAATCAGGTGCACTCCGCTGTTAGAAATCCTGTCAATTGCCTTATCCTCAGGAACATAGCCTGACGAAATTGGGATAGCACCGTCAAAATATCCGCTGTAGTCTTCAAGAAGCTGCCATGTGAAATAGCCGCCCGATGAAGCACCCATAACGAACTTTTTGCCGATGTTTCCACTATGTTCATCGCAGACCTTGTCATATATCGCCTTAATTGGTGCGGAATGTTCCTTTACCCACGTACCGAGGATTCTGCCGTCTGCAAGACGTTCCTCATTGGCAAGGGGAACAATTATATATGCTCCGCCCATTGCCTGCTGATATTTCGGAGAAGCGTACTGCTCAGCACCACAGCACATAATACAGCCCTCTTCCATAAGGGAATTGCTTGCACCGTGGAGCCACATAAGCACAGGATATTTCTTTGAGGGGTCAGCACCGTGCTTTACAGGGTCGTACACATAATAGCGGATATCTCCTGTTTCAGCGCATGGATAAACATATCTGTCGAATAAGTCAAAGTATATCTTACTTTTGTATGTATTTTCGTAGCTTATGAATTCGCCCTCTCTGAGATATTTTGCCCATTCGGGGACTGCGTTTTTGTTCTGTTCAAGTTTTTTAAAATCAGGTAATGCCATGTTTTTTCTCCTTTTATCGTATAAAGTTAGTCCAGAGGTGTTCTTCCTTTTTGGGAAGTCCGTATTTTTCCTTGCCAAGAGCGATACTTTTCATAAGAAAAGTCATATTTCTAGCAAGAGTTCTCATTGACTGCAATCCCTCAGCATCCTGTAGTGCATCGGAGGCATTTGCACCGTGAATACTGTTCCAGTACTGCCCAGAAGCAATAGGCATACCAACAATTGCAAAGTATTTATTTAGTTCATCAAAAGTAGAGGAAATTCCTCCGCGTCTTGCAGATACAACAGACCCTCCGACTTTCATAGTCTTGTCAAATTTACTGCTGTAAAAAAGTCTGTCAAGGCAGGCGATAAGTGTTGCATTTGCCGAAGCATAATATACGGGAGAGCCTACCACAAGTCCGTCGCATTTTTCAAATTTTACCGCAAGGTCGTTTACGATGTCATCAAACACGCATTTCCCTGTATCATAGCATTTTCTACAAGCTATACAGCCGCGTACTGCCAAATGTCCCACCTGTACAAGTTCAGTTTCAATATTTTCGGAATGAAAAATTGTCTCAATTTCGTGAAGTGCTGTATATGTACTTCCCTTAGTGTTTGGACTGCCGTTTATAATTAATACTTTCATCTCTGTTCCTCCGTTGTATTATTTTGCTATACGCACATAATATTTATACTCATCCTCATGGTGAATATATCCTTTATTGTTTAGCATTACTTTCAATGATGCGGTATTATCTTTATCGCATCGAAGAAATATTTCTTTTTCGGGAATTGTTTTTCTTGCTTCTTCCAATATGAGTTTTAATCCATTGGTTGCATATCCCATGCCCCGATATTCAGGTGCAATATAATACCCAATATGCCCTGCACCATTCATGAGAGACTCACAAAGATAATGTCTTAAATGAAATGTCCCGACTATTTCATTATCATTCCAAAGATAAAATATAGTCTGTGGTACATATCCCTCGGGCAAATGAACTCCTCTTGACTGTTCTATTATCGTATCAAGGACTGTGTTAAAATCCTCTCTGCCGATATCGTGATACTCATTGATAAAACTGTCTTCTTCACTCGGAATATCTCGTTGAAACTGCCATTCTTTTTCTATATCTTCAAAATTTGCTGATTTCAGATATAACATAATTATCCTCATTTTTCGAATTTTCACCATTGTAAATATTACAAATTATTATGCTAAAGTTGATTTTAAAACATCAACCAAATCCGACAGCTGTGTCAATACTCCAACAGCATTATCAGCAGTTCCAAAGCCATATGAAGCGTGAATAAACGGGATTCCCGCTTCTGCCGCAGCATCGCAGTCGCCCTGTGTATCGCCTACATATACACATTTGTCAATTCCCTGACGTTCTATTACAAGACGAATATTTTCGCTTTTGGATTTCCCTGTTTTTCCTGCACTTTCAAAATCGCAGAACAAATCAGCAAAACCGCATTGCTCAAGATAAATCTGAATATAGCCATCCTGACAATTGCTGACTATTCCCAATTCATACTCTTCGGAAAGCTTTTGAAGAATTTCGCGCTCATTTGGATATAGCTGTACTTTATGATTTTGCAGATATATCTGCTCATTATCCGTGCAAAGTTTGATAATCCGTAGTTGTTCGTCTTTGGACAATTCTGGTAGCATTAATTCCGCTATAGCTTCAATCGTTTTGCCCATATATCCGTGCATATCGTCAACGGTTATCTGTTTTATCAGATTTGTCTGTGTGCGGAGACAATCATTCCATGCCTCAGTGCACTGCTGTGATGAATCCCATAACGTACCGTCAAGGTCGAATAAAATAGCTTTTTTCATTTTTTCTCCTCAATATGCTTACTCTGTTATCGTCCCATAATTCCAGTCGATAATACCGCCGAACTCCTTAACATTGGTATATCCCATTTCCGCAAGTTCAGCGGATGCCAGTTTGCTCCGTCTGCCGCTTCTGCAATAAACAAGTATCAGCTGATTTTTGTCCGTAAGGATTTCAGCCGCCTTTTCGCTGATTTCATAATCGGGTATAAGAATCGCTCCGTCTATATGAGCCTCGTTGAACTCCTCAGCAGTACGAACATCAAGGATTATATAGTTTTCCTCGTTGTTCATTAGTGCTTTTGCTTCTTCATGGGTAATTTGCACATAGGCATCTGCGGCTTCGGTTACACTTTCTATAGTATCAATTTTCTCAGTATTTGTATCTGTAGGCTCATTACAGCCGGTTGCAGTCAGAATTCCCATAATTAAAATCACTCCTGAAAAAATTTGTTTTATCATACTTTGCATCCCTTTTAACTCATATTATTTACATTATACCAAATTTAGTTTCTAACGTCAATAATATCTTTGAGAATTTTTATAGACAGATTACAAATTGATATTTCAAATTCATAGAAAAATCTTGATTTAATTGGGAATATCTGATATAATCAAATTAAGGGCAATGTAAAAAACACACATTGCGAGAGGAGAATTAATTATGGAATTTAAAAAACGTTTTATGTCAATGGCTTTTGCCATGTCAGTAACTGCATCGACGCTTCCAGTAGGCACTCTGACGTCAAATGCAGGTAACACACAGCTTTTCATCAATGAGGTGTGTACGCAGAACAAATCATGCCTTTCCGACGGATATGGCGCTTATTCCGACTGGATCGAACTGTACAACAGCGGAACAACTTCAATTGACCTGTCAGGCTACGGATTATCTGACAAAGCTGCTGAACCTTTACAATGGACTTTTCCGACAGGTACAGTTATAGGCGGCGGAGAGCATATGATTGTTTTTGCCTCAAATCAGGAATCAATGGGCTCTGAGCTTCATGCCAAATTTGCTTTGAGTAAAAACGGCGAAACAATTGTTTTAAGCACTCCCGACGGAAATATTTTACAGGAAATTACAGTTCCCACACTGGCTGAGGATTACTCCTACGGACGCACTCCCGACGGAAGTGATGTGTTTGAAATAATGAACGCAACCCCTGCAAATCCGAATAAAATAGTTGCATCTGCACCTGTATTTTCCGCTGGCTCGGGATTTTACGGAACAGATTTTTCACTTTCCCTTTCTGTATCTGATAATTCTGAAATATATTATACTACAGACGGAACAAATCCCACAACATCGGATACTGCGCAGAAATATAGCTCTGCTATTTCCGTTAGAGACAGAACAAATGAACCGAATATCTACAGCGTATATGCTGAAAATGAATACTCTGCTACTTCAATTTCAAGAGGTACAGGCTATCAGAAACCGCCCTTTAACGTGGATAAGGCAACGGTAGTCCGTGCCGTTGCCAAAAACAGCGACGGTACATTCAGCAACGTTATAAGCCAGACATATTTCATCACATCGGGAGCGCTGGCACAGTATAAGGATATGACGGTTGTTTCACTTGTTACGGACCCCGAAAATCTCTTTGATCCCGACAAGGGAATTTATGTAACGGGAACACAGTATATCAACTGGAGAAATAGCAGCGATTACAATCCTGCGAAAAGCCCCTGGGATAACACAGGTATAAGCAATTTCTTCTCAAAGGGCAGAGATTGGGAGCGTGAGGCTACTATTACATTTATAAAGAACGGAAATACCGTAGTTGAGCAGAATATGGGTATACGTATAAAAGGTGCTTCAACGAGAAATACACCGCAGAAAAGCTTTAACCTTTATGCGAGAAGTGAATACGGCGCTTCAAAAATAAACTATCCTCTTATCGAAAACAACTATGACATTGACGGAAATCTTATAGACAAATATGATTCTGTGTGCCTCCGTTCAGTCAGCGACGAAGCACGTCTCCGTGACGGCTTTGCGCAGAAACTTGTGTATGAACGCGATGATATTACCAATCAGGATATGGAATCATGTGTCGTGTTCCTCAACGGCGAATATTGGGGACTTTATGAAATGACAGAGAAGTTTTCCGATTATTTCATAGAATCAAACTATGGCATACAAAAAGAAAATGTGGGAATGATAAAGAACGGCGAGCTTGAGGAGGGTGACGATTATCTTCTTGACGAGTACTACGATTTTATGTATGACTATGCCTCTAAGGATTTGACAAATCCTGTAAATTATCAGGCAGTATGTGATTATATCGACATTGACAGCTTTATTGAGCACTATGCCGCAGGACTTTATCTCGGTACATACGACTGGCCTAACTATAACTATGGCGTATGGAAAAATACAGGAGAGGCTATTGACGGCAACCCCTACAGCGACGGCAAATGGCGTTTTATGTCCTTTGACTACGACTATACAATGGGCGCAACATATGCCGATTTTGGCGGAGTTGAGGGCTATGCTTATGACAGTTTCAGACATATGGACAACTCAAAGAAGGACGTTCCTACAAATCTCTTTGTAAATCTGCTGAAAAATAAGGAATTCCGCACTAAATTCGCCAATGTTTACTGCGATTATGCAAATGAAGTTCTCACAGAACAAAATGGAAATGCAATGGCTGATTTCTATTTGCAGAACTACACAGAGAAGATTTCAAACAGTATTCTCCGCTGGTGGGGATTTTACGGCGGTTCAAAGGACAGCAACTACAACTATAACCGTCAGCAGTACACAGAGAAAAATATCCCCGGTATAAGGCAGTTTTTCAGAGAAAGAGCGTCCTATACTCTTGAAGATATGAAGAATTATCTTGGCATAGGCGGCGATTTACAGACGATTACCCTGAAAACCAACGGCGGCGGAAAAATTATGATAAACTCAATTATTCCCGATACTTTAAAGGGCAGCTGGAATGGCAAATATTTGTCCACTTGCCCTGTAACTCTTACGGCAATTCCCGACGACAACGCCTCATTTACAGGCTGGGGCGGTGATGTTTCGGGTACTGATAATACTATTACAGTTACTCTTTCAAAGGCAATGAGTATAACTGCTGATTTCGGTGAGAAAAAAGAAGTTAAGGGTGATGTCAACAGCGACGGAAGTTTAACCGTTGCCGACCTTGTAATGCTTGAAAAATGGCTGCTGGGTTCGGGAAATGTTACCGATTGGCAGGCAGGAGATTTGTGCAAAGACGGTATACTCGATGTGTTTGATATGTGTATTATGAGAGAGGAGATTATCAAGAAATAAAAAACACACCGCGCAGAGCAAAATAAATTGCTTTGCGCGGTTTTTTGTTTGATTATTTCATACCAAGACTGTTATTGAGAATCAGCGTGCTGTAAAGAAAAAGCACATCTTGATTATAAAATTCCACAAAGCTGCCGATTGCGGCGCTCTGCATATAGCGTATATCCACAAGAGTAATTTTTGAATATTCCTCAACAAGCAGAGGCGCAAGACTGCTCCCGAAAGAATCGCGGAAAACCACAAGTTCTTTTTCCGTTTTTGCATTGGGATTTTCAATAGTTATAAGTGGATCAGCACCACAGAGGAACATTTCATAAGGGTCTCTGCCCTGTGCTTTTTCCATGTCGTAAATGCTTTTTTTAACGGGAAGTCCCGTGTTATAGCTTGTTACAATACATTCGTCGAGGATTGTGTTATTAAGGTAGTAAAGGGTATCAGGCTTTACAGGCAGTGCAAGCTGTCCGTAGTATACGCCGTAAAATTCCTTTTCAAGTTCAAGAGTAACATATTCTGCATCAGGATTTACCCCCATTGCCTTTCCGATTGTGACAGCAACATCTGTTATATTTTCCTGCCGCCAGTGAGTATCAGTGCGGTAGTAATCTTCAATTGAAAGCAGCGGGAATATATCAATATATTCCATATATTCCGTTTTATTTCGCATTTCAGATACAAGTCTTTCATAATCAACAGCAAGTCGATTGCTTTCCTTTGAAAGAAAATAATGCTTGTCTGGTACAATTGAAAAATATAAGTTTGTTTCAGTATCTTTCAGGAAAGTATCGTAGATATACTGAAAACGTTCTGCGGCATGATTAAGCATTTCGTCTGAAAGCTGCTTTTCCGCCTTTGCAAGATATCCGTCCTGTACATACAATCCGTTTGTTTCAGACTGTCGGAATACGCCAAGCACCGACGCAGATTTTATACCTCTGAAAGTGTCTCGCATTGGGAAATGATCAAGGGCATAGGTTTCAAAATCCGACATGAAGCGTCCAGAAAGGACAGTTTCAGCATTTGCTTCTGGAAATTTTGCAAGGACACGGCGTTCACTTTCGGAAAAATCGCTTTTAGTGCCGAATACGCTCCACAGGGAAAATGCGGAGATAATTGCACCTGCCGTAATTATTGAAGCAAGATTTTTAATATTATATTTCATGCTGACACCTCCCTCAGAAACGGAAATAAAGGAACGGGTTGAATGAACCGTCTACAAGATATGCAGTTGCCGCAATAAAAAGCACTGCAATTACTACAGGCTGGAAAACTGCTGTAACTGCTGCAAATTTCTTTTCTGCCATTGTATAAAGTTTTTTCGGCAGGGGAGTAGCCCCTATAACAGCGATTACAAGAATAACTGCATAACTCCGCAGATAATAAGCAGTTTCAGCGGTAATAAGCGGAAGTCCTGCCAAGCCGAACATACCCTTTATGCAGTCGAAAGCAAGTCTGAAATTCGGAGCACCAAAAATTACAAAGCTGACCATTACAGCAAGAAGTACGTAGAAGTGTCCCACAGCTTTATATTTTGACAGGAATTTGTGCAGATACAGCTTTTCAAGAATGAGGAAGAATGCAAAATAAAGTCCCCATACAATGAAATTCCAAGCTGCACCATGCCAGAAGCCTGTAAGCATCCATACAACAAAAATATTGCGGAACCATTTAAGCTTTGATACGCGATTGCCGCCAAGTGGAATATACACATAATCGCGGAACCACGAACCGAGAGAAATATGCCACCTGCGCCAGAATTCAGTAATACTTGATGATATATAAGGATAATTGAAATTCTCCATAAAATCAAATCCAAGAATTTTGCCAAGACCTACAGCCATATCGCTGTATCCCGAAAAATCAAAATAAATCTGGAGAGAATAAGCGGCTGCATATATCCAGCAGAAAACAACGGACTGCTGCTTTGAATAGAGAAAAAGGCCTGCAAGCTCACCGAGAATATTAGCAATAAAAATCTTTTTGGAAAGTCCGAATATGAACCGCCTAACGCCCTCAGCTGCCTTATCTACGGAATGTGTACGCGAATCAAGCTGTCTGGCAACGTCGGAGTAACGGACAATAGGTCCTGCTATCAGTTGAGGAAACATTGTAACATAAGCCGCAAGATTAATAGGATTACGCTGTGCAGGAACAATACCGCGGTATACATCTACAGTATAGCTCAGAATCTGGAATGTGTAAAAGCTGATTCCGATAGGCAGTGCGAGTTTCAGCAGGGAAATGGAGAGTCTCGTTACAGTGTTGAAATTGGTGATAAAGAAATCGGCATATTTGAAATAACCGAGCATACCAAGGCTTATTACACACGAGGCAAGCAGTGTAAGCTTTGCGGCATTTTTTTCCCTGTATTTCTCTATGAGCAGACCGCAGACGTATCCGCAGATTACGCTTATAATCATGAGAATAACATATTTCGGCTCACCCCATGCGTAGAATGCAAGACTCGTAAGAAGCAGCACTGTATTTTTCAGCATTTTCGGGACAGCAAAATAGAGAATCAATACAGCAGGGAAAAAATAATATAAAAATGAAATACTTGAAAAAAGCATAAAAAACCTTCTTTCAAAAAGGCGGCATCATTAAATGCCGCCAATTTAATCATACTTATCCCTCAAGAGACTTAGGGCACATTACGAAGAACACCTTATTGCCTACCTGCTCGCAGATTGTTTCTTCTGCCTCAACGCAGATATTCCATCTGGGGTCAGCGTTGTCCTTGAGTGTCTGCATAAATGCTGCTGCGTCTGTACCTTCTTCAAGGTCAAATACATATCCCACAAAAGCTATAGAACCAATCATGGGAGCAAATGTAACACCCTCCTTGAAGCCTGTGATTTCAGCGTTGCCAAAGCCTGTAAGAAGCCCCTGTTCAACGGGCATTGTAACAGGTCCGAAAAGAATTGCAGGATTTGTCATAAGCCCGTCAGCAATTTCCTGAGCTGTAGTTGCCTCATTAGCGGCACGCTCTGTGAAGTCAGCAAGGAGGATTTCGCCTAATGTTCCCTCAGCTGATACATTACTATCAGTTTTATTATTATCGGGAGTCTCCTCGGGCTGTTCATGAACTGCAGGTGTTTCTGTTTCCACCTCAGCATCTGTAGGAGCCTCAGTTTCTACCTCTGTGGGAGCTTCTGTAACTGCCTCAGTCGGCGCAGGAGCAGGCTCAGAAGGTTTCTTTTCGTTTCCACAAGCAGTCATGCTTACAATCATTGCGGTTGCTATAAGAGTTGAGAACAATTTTTTCATTTAAAAATCTCCTTTTAAAGTATGATAACATTATTATATCATATTTCAGAAAAAAATCAAGGTATTGTAGTTAGATTTAATTTATATATACCAATTTGAATTGTATATAACAATCAGTATAAGTCGGTGATTTATGTCTACTTTTATTTTACACTAAAGTTTTGCATTTCACAGCTCACTTTATGCAGCTTACCGGAAATCCCTTGAAGTTATTTTGCAGATATGATATAATACAATTGTAGTTACCGAAAGGATAAAAATATGAATATTATAAAAATTGATGGTCTTACAAAAAATATGATAGCCTAACTGCTGTAAACAACATTTCCTTTTCCGTACAGAAAGGGGAATTGCTGGGATTTCTCGGTGTAAATGGTGCCGGTAAATCCACAACTATAAACATGCTTTCAACTCTTATCCGCTCTGATAACGGAACTACTCATTACATGGAAGAAGCTGCACAGGCTGGCAGAATCATTATTATCAGCAAAGGCAATATAATAGCTGAGGGTACGCCAAACGAACTGAAAACACGATATGCCGCAGATTCTCTCCGTATTTACTGCAACAGCCAGAAAATCCCAATATTGAAAAGCCGTTTTTCTACAGCAAAGGAAACGGATAACGGCATAAATCTGATAATTTCTACAACAATGGAAGCATTGCCCATACTCGACGAAATTAAAGACATAATCAACGGATTTGAAGTAATACAGGGCACTATGGACGATGTATATCAGAATTTATTAAATATTTCTGTTTTATCACAACAAAGACAAAAAATAAACAAAAACATCGGTAAGGTAACATTTTACTTCACCGATGTTTTGCTTTATTGTTTAGAGATTTCCTATAGTTACAATGTGAATTTGGGCATGGGCTCTATTTTGTGACGGCTTGCATTGTGCATATTGTCAATTCTTTCTTTAAGCTGAATGTTTTCGCTTAAAGTGTCATATCCGCGTATATAATTATCAAGGTCTGAATAGGTAAAACCGAAATTATCCTCATCAGTTTTGCCGCTTAAACCGTCAATTGGAACTTTATGCACAAGGGCATAGGGAAGCTTTAAATAATCGCCTATACTTAGAATTTCTGTTACTGTTAAATCACCAAGAATACTGAAATCTCCTGCATTGTCACCGAATTTTGTGGAATATCCCACCCAATCCTCTGACAGATTGCAGGTGTTCACAACCCTGCCTCCTACGCATGCCGCAACAGCATAAAGTGTTGTCATGCGAAGTCTTGCAGGAGTATTAATAATCGCCTGTTTAGATATACTGATTTTGCCGCTCAACTGATTCATAAGCCCGCTGTATGCGTCGGCAATATTGACCTCAATGCTATCAATCCCAAGAAATTCAACGATTTTTCTGCTGCAATCAATATCAGCCTGTTCTCCTTGGGGCATAAGAACTCCAAGAACCCGATCTTTACCAAGAGCTTTAACACACAAAGCCGCACAAATTGAGCTGTCCTTTCCTCCTGATATGCCGATAATAGCCTTAGTTGACAGTGAACCGTTTTTTTGAAAATATTCTTTTATCCAGTCAATTATATCAGTAGTAGTCTTTACAGCGTTAAAACCGCGTAATTCGTTTCTGATACACATGAGAATTCTGCCAAGATAATTTTCTCCTTTTCCATTTACCATTCCCCAGAATGTATCACCGTGGTTATTGCCCTCTACAAGTTCTTCGTTTCCAGTAGCCAGAAGTCTGACAGCAAGCTCCGGATGCTGTATAAATTTCGCTCTGCATATCTCATACATTACATCAACTTTTATATCTTCCCAGTCGGGACGGAGTTTTATTTCTCTGCCAAGACTTTTTGCATCTGAGGGAGACAGAAGAGCAAATTTCTTGCGGATTTCTTTATCTTTTGTTTTTTGTGCCTGAAATGCTGCTTCTGTACTGAGATAGGTTTTATCTTTATAGGTAACGGAACATTCAAAGAAGTTGCTTAAATAATCATTTTTACCAACAAATCTGCCAATCATCAAAAATCACCTCTGTGAAGAATATTTCTTATTTCAGCAAGTGTATATTCCTTTATCATTTTACCGTTGCGGAACACGGGAATAAGCATATTTTTATCAGCTATATTGCCGATAGTTTTGCTTGTATATCCGTCCTTGCAAATTATATTGCCTATTTCATCGCAGCATACACAGCACATACCCTTATGAGATTTCTTGCTGATTTCTTTAGCTGGGTCAAGCTCAACAGGAACAAACTCACCGTTTATTTTTTCATAGCTTTTAGGAGCCTTGAAAATTGGTATGCAGTTTCCCTGATTATCTTCACAATAAGTAGCTTTTACAGCAATATGGAATGTATCTCTTGTGTACGGCGCAAGCTTATCGCCTGTTTCAAGGCACTGCATGGAGAAACTGCCAACACCCAATGCCACATTATTGCAAGCAAAACCGTTTTTCTTGAGGATTGAGTAGACCTTTTCTGCTCTCTGTGGGGTAATAGAATCACCGTATATAGCCTTTATGTGCGAATCAAGGACTTTATATCCCTTTGAGTTGACTGTTCCGCCAAAGATATCCCACAATCTGAAAACAGTTTCTGTTACAACTTCAACGGGGTTGCCACTGTCGCCTCTGACAAGCATTGTGCCGTTATGGTTGAGTATTTCCTCTTTAAGCTGAGGGATAATATTATTTACTATATTCCAGTAGTCGTAGCTGTCAGATACAACTGAGAAAGATGTATCAGGATAAAGCTCATTGAGAAGTCGTCTAAACATTGTGATTTCATCGCCGTCTATAGCGAAATTTGAACACATTACAGAATGTTCAGTAGATACTGCACCATATGCAACAGGTTCTTTTGTGCAGTCGCAGTTGTAATATTTTTCAAGATAGGGGATAGCAGGAACTGTTGCCGTGTTGAGAAATGAAAGACAGAAAGCCGCGGAAGATTTTACTGCAGACGAAAGTGATTCCTGACCTCTGAAAGAGAAATCTCCCAGTGCCTTGGCTCTTGGTACATCGTCCTCAACAGTTTCAGCATAGTATTTATTAACAATCTGACGGTACATATAGCCAACATTTGCGGAAATCATACCATGCCACATTTCAGCAGAAAGAACGCTTTCAATATACTCAACAATCCACGGAAAATCGGGATGTGTATTTGTGAGCTGAATCATAGGCACTTTTACAGGAATTCTTGTACCCTCGGGAACCGCAGAAATCTCAATGGGAAGATAGCCTAATCTGTGAAGATTTCGAATCATTTCCTTGTCGTAGCCCTGACTGCCGAGAGTGTTGTCTATTATACGGAAGTATTCCTCAGTAACTTCCTCAAAGGGCTTTTCAAAGAAGTTCTTATTGAAATTTTCAATGAGAAACTCTTTAATAAATGCTTGTAAACCGAAGTGAATGAGCTTATCCTGTCCACTTATACGGCTGCCTCTCGGAGTGAGATATGACACAATTTTCGTGAGATTTTTCGGATACATTTTAGCGTGTGTTGACTTGTAAAAATCAATATTTAACATAGGATTATACATATCAGACAACTCCTTTCATGCAATCGAATTTATGAAGTATGTGATTATCGGGCAGTGTACAAAGGGAATCCGTAGTAAAAATTCTGTCAATTAAACCACATTTCAGCAATTCCCCTTTTTCAATTGAGTTTTCACAATGAGTAAAGAACACATTGATTTCATCGCAGTTCAGCTGTTTCAGTTTTTTAGCGGAGTGATAAACAGTACCGCCATATGAGCAGATATCATCAACGATAAGCATTTTTTTTCCAGTGGGAGTATCGCCGTATACATCAAATCCAAGAATTTTGCCTGTTGCCCAATCTCGTTTTTTTAAGCCAAAGCCAATATTTTTGCAATCAGTAAAGTATTTTGTGTATCTCTTACAGCTGCCTTCATCGGGGAAAAATATATAATCATTCTGAGAATCAAAATTAATTATACTTCTCGTTTTAGATAAAAATACTTCTGGAGAAAGATTTACACAGTGTTCAAGAAGTGCAGCGCCAACAGAGGAATGAACATCAAGCACCATAACCTTTGTGAAATTGAGCGAGTTAATAAGTCTGCAGAAATATTTCAGAGTGAAAACCTCAGTTTCGCTGTGTACTCTGTCCATTCTTGCGTTGGGCAGATAAGGGAGATACAGCTGTATATCAGCAAAAGGGTATCTTTCGCGGATATTGCCTGTCAAATAAGCAAGCTGCATAAATTCCGCTTCACACTCAAACTTCCATATTAATATTGCTGATTTCACATCTGTTTCCTTGATATCGATTTTCATCGTGCCGTCTGGATAACTTATCTTTTCAGTCACTTTCGGAGTTGCCCCGTTTATGCTGTATAAAATCATATTAACCTCCCTCAGATAACATCAATCTGACACATTTTCATAGCTTCCAATGCCCTGCTGTGAGATTCAGGAGTAACTCCCGCGCAGCATTTGCTGTTGACAATTATTTTCGTCTCAGGGAAAAATGTCTTGAGAATCATAGCATTTGAAATAACACATATGTCTGTGCAAACTCCCGCAAGTTCAATTTCATCGGGAACGCCTCCACATACATCAATCACACGCTGAGGAAGCTCCTTTGAACCGAAAGTTATTTTTTCAACAGCACGGCTTTCATCGCCAATAATCTCCATAAGTTCGGGAATCAGTCTGTGTCCCTCTGTGCCTTTAATGCAGTGGGGGACAGGGAGATTTTTTCCCTCCTGTGTATCGTTGTAGTTTTCGTAATGAGTATCAAGAGTATAGAGGATTTCAGTTCCCTCTCCAATGATCTCTTTTACTCTGTCAGTCATTGGTTCAGCTACTGCAAGAGTTTGAGGATTACCTAATGCGCCGCTTATAAAATCATTCTGCATATCAATTACAATAAAAACCTTCATACCTTTACACTTCTCCTTTTATATAATTTCGACGGTCTGTGCATAGCACCGCCGTTCTCAAACATATCTGTTTCTTCAATTTTCTTTGCCATTTTACGTCTGAAATTTGCTGCAGCTTCTTTTCTTTCTGTTATTATTTCGTAGGGAATTTGCAAATCCGCAATAGTGAAATATTCAGGAAGCAATTCAAAAATAATATCGTGATTTATAACTTCATCTTTAAGCTTTAAAAATGCATCATAAATTATCTGTGCGTGGTCAAATGCGAGTTCATCCGATACAGCTTTGCCGTTATTTATTTTAATAGTTATTTCGCCGTTATTGATAATTATTACACTATCTTTCATCTCAAACGTCATCCAGCAGGAGCTTTCAGCGTCAGATATCTCAGCTGTATGTGTATCAATTGTGCGTATAAGTGCCAGAAAAGCACATGATATAATCCAGCCGCGCGGGTCTCTGTTAGGGGCGCTGTAAGTTTTCATTGGTATCAGAGTTGCATTACTGATTCCTGTTTCCTCGTTGAGTTCACGGATAGCGGCATTTTCTATAGTTTCAGTAGGTCTGAGAAATCCGCCGGGGAGAGAAAACTGAGATTTGTAAGGCTCCTCGCCTCGTTTTATAAGAAGGATTTTCAGCATTTTGTTGTCGAGCTCTCGTTTGTTTTCAGATTTTTCACTGTCAATGCCAAATGTTACAATATCAGCTGCAACAGAGGGTCTTTCATAATCTTTATAACTGTTCATTGGTATTACTCCTTAAATATAATTTGTTTGTTATTATTATAATAATACTATCTTGCTCATTTGTCAAGGCTTTAAAGATAATTTTGTCATTATGCACAATATTATTTCTATATTATACAGCATATTGACTAAAATTTCGAATCGTAAAAAATCATAGTGTAATTTTATTTGATTTTAATCTGAAAAATGGAATAAAAAAACAGCCAGATACAACGTGATGAAGTATCTGCTTGTTTTTCGTTTATATAATAATTTTTTTATTGCTACCTAAAGATATATTTTTCAGCCTCTTTTATAAGTTTTACATCAACAAGTGCATCAACAAGAGTGCCGTTCTCAGTATATTCCTCTGTAAAAATTTTTCCGTCAATTCGGATTCTGCCTATAAATGCTGTCATATCATAAGGAACAAGGAGCTTCATACGCTCGGCAGTTTCAGGAAGATTTTTTACAATACAATCAAGTAATCGTTTAAATCCTAATCTGTTTTTCGCAGAAATAACAACAGTATTGTCATCCTCAAAAATAGTATCAAGATTTGTAGCTGTATCCGCTTTGTTCATAACATCGACTACAGGGATTCCATCGCATCCAAGCTCCGAAAGCAGCTCTCTTGTAACCTTTGCTTGCTGCTCATATTCTGTAGATGACAAATCCTGCACGTTGAGAATAATATCTGCCGCTGCCGCTTCTTCAAGGGTAGATTTGAATGCTTCAACAAGATTATGAGGTAATCTGCGGATAAGTCCGACAGTATCAATAAGCATAACACTTCTGCCGTCGGGGAGTTCAATAGAACGTGAAGTTATATCAAGAGTAGCGAAAAGCTTATTTTCCGCGAGAACTCCTGCATCTGTCAACGCATTCATCAGCGTTGACTTGCCGACATTGGTATATCCAACTATAGCGGCGCATAGAACGCCATCTTTTTTTCTTCTTGAACGGGAAAAATTACGATGTTTCTTTAATTCTTCCAGTTCAGCCTCAAGATATGAGATTCTCTTTCGTATATGGCGCTTGTCCGTTTCAAGCTTTGTTTCACCTGGGCCACGTGTACCGATTCCACCTCCAAGACGTGAAAGTGAAGTACCAAGTCCTACAAGTCTTGGGAGGCGATATTTCTGCTGTGCAAGCTCGACTTGAAGTTTACCTTCTTTAGTTCTTGCCCTTTGAGCAAATATATCAAGAATAAGAGTTGTTCTGTCAATAACACGTACATCAAGAATTTCCTCAATATTACGCACCTGAACACCAGTAAGCTCATGATCAAAAATTACGAGTTCTGCTTCAAGAAGATGTAATTGTTCACGAAGCTCTTCCAATCGTCCCGAACCCATACAGGTTGCGGAATCGTATGAAATCTTTTTTTGTATCATTTCGCCTACTACTTCAGCATTTGCAGAACGAGCCAGTTCACCGAGTTCAGCAATAGAAATTTCAGCATCAAATTCTCCTGTATCAACACATACAAGCACAGCTTTTACAGGAGCATCGTCAATTTTATTTTCATACAAAGGTATCACCGCCTTTATTAACCTGCAAGAAACTCATTTCCCTTTTCATCGTAGCCATAAATATTTGTAACAATCTCACCATTTTCAGCTGATTTGAAAGTCTCAGTTTTTTTTACTGGTCTGAGTTCTGCGTCAAACCACTGGTATTCCACAAAACGCTTCGTCAGGTCATCGCTCCTGTCCTCAGTCAGAACTCTCTCGTCAGTTACTTTCATAATTCTTCCAACTTCATTTAGCTCAGCATTTTCGGCAAATGTATTGTTCTCGGGAATATAACAATAGTATGTACCATAATCAGCAGGGGATTCATAAGGGATGAAAATGTCTTCATAGCCGTCAAAATTATAATCTGCAACTGTGATATTTTCCGGTGAAGGTGTATAATAAAAATCAAGGATTTTTACAACAACATTATCCAGAAGCAGCTCTACATGAGAACCGTTAAGAGCATATGAAAGCTTACCTGCTTTCTGAGCAGCTGCTTCAGCATCGATTTGGTCAGCGGAAATTTGCGGATATGTCGTATCAGTGTATATCACTAATTCGTCATCATTCACGTAATCGACCGTGTTTTTTTTATTTTCACAGGCAACTGCTGTTGTCATGGTAAGCAACGGCAAAACAGCAAGAAAAATATTTTTTTTCATTTTATTATTCAGCAGCCCCTTTAGCGAGTTCACCTATTTCATCAGCGGTAAAGATATAATTATTTCCGCAGAAATGGCAGGAAACTTCTGTATCTTTTCCCTCAGCGGCAATTTTTTCAAGCTCATTTCTGCCAATACTTATAAGTATTTCCTCCGTGCGCTGACGACTGCAATCGCATTTGTAAACAGGAGATGCTGTATCAAGCTCATTGGGTTCCAATCCAGCAAGGAGCATATCTGCGATTTCCTGTGGTGATATTCCGTCATCAAGAAGCTTGGAAACAGGCGGAATCTGAGCAATATTTCTTTCTATGGCACTAATGCATTCCTCACTTGCAAAGGGAAGAAGCTGTATAAGGTATCCGCCTGCTGCTTTTACAGAAAGGTCAGTATCAACAAGAACTCCCAGAGCACAAACAGTAGGAATCTGTTCACTTGTAGCGTAATAATTGGCAATGTCCTCAGCAACCTCACCAGAAATAAGAGGGATAACTCCCACATAAGGCTCACGGAGCCCTAGGTCCTTTACAACAGATAATGTGCCATTTTTTCCAACTGCAGTAGATACATCAAGCTTACCAACCTCGTTAAGCGGAATCTCAACAACGGGATTGGTAACACAGCTTTTTACATTTCCATAGCAATCAGCCACTGCCATAAGCTGACCTGTAGGGCCGTCAGCGTCAATACGCAGAGTTATGCTGTTTTCCTCACCTTTAAGCATATATCCCATAAGAGAGGCAGCTATAGTAAGACGTCCAAGACCTGCTGTAACAACAGCGGAGGACTTATGAATTTTTTCAATTTTCGAAACAATATCCTTAGCGTCAAGAACAGCAGCAAAAGCTGAACCGTCAGCAGAGATTGCTCTGTATAAATTTCCCATATTAAGTTCCTTTCAAAGAATTTGCCCGCTGTTCACACAGCGCGCCGCATAGACAATGCGCTGGGAATCGCAGGCAGGAGGGGAAAGTGTATCGTCCCCGTACTTCCCGAGTACTTCAAATCCACACTCATTAAGAAGCATTTCAATACTTTCTTCACTGTAAGCTTTTTCGGAAAAGCTGTCGGAGCTTCTGGAGTACATACCATTTTCCTCAAGTTCAAAAAACTCCAGATTCATTTTTACCTCATCAGTGTCGGGAATAATCGTATTTTCCCAGACGCAGAAAACTTTATCGGTTTCGTAGGTAAAAGTATTATTTGCAAGGACATTTCTATGCTTGTAAAGTGTATTAATATCAAAAATAAAAAGTCCGTCAGGCTCAGAAAAAAGAGCCACATTCTGAAAAACTTTTTTTACATCTTTAAGGCTGTTTAAATGATTTATACTATCAAGAGCGCAGACAGTAATATTAACAGAACCGTATAAATCAAGTTTTCTCATATCCTGGCAAAGATATTGTATATTCAGACCACTATCAAATTTTTTATCAAGAGCTATGCCAAGCATTTCATCAGAATAATCAACTCCAATGACATCATAGCCGATTTTTGACATTTCCTCTGCTATACTTCCCGTACCGCAGGCAAGGTCGAGAAGGATTTTCCCCTCAGTTTTACTGAATTTTTCTATTATACCATGAAAATAATCCGCTCTTTTTTTATAATCAATATTGGCTGTGAGAATATCATAATATCTGGCAAAAACACTGTAACCTGTCGTCATATCAGCACCACTTCTTCAACTATTTTCATAGTTACACCTCATAAATATTTTTGTCAGTACAGAACATTCAGAGAAATCAATAAATTCCAATTGAATTCCCTGTAATTGAAGTATTATTTAAATGGGCGACCTTTAAAAAGCCGCCCATTAATGTCGGTTATGATTAGTTTTCCTTGAGCTTGCAGCATTTCTTATACTTCTTGCCGCTACCGCAGGGACAAGGAGCATTATCCTTAATCTTGCTTGATGTTGCCTGCTCGCTGAAACTACCGTCACCAGCGCCTGCATTTGGAGCATCAGGCTTAGCAACCTGTTCTCTTTCGGGAGCCTCATTCTTGCGAAGTTTAACAGTCATCAATGCACGTACAGTATCCTCGCGAATAGATTCAACCATAGCGTCAAACATTTCAAATCCCTCATATCTGTATTCGATAACAGGGTTCTTTTGTCCGTATCCGCGAAGACCAATACCCTTCTTGAGTTCTTCCATATCATCAATATGAGCCATCCACTTTGTATCAACAACTTTAAGGAGAATAACACGTTCTACCTCGCGTATAACCTCACTTCCGTATTCTTCTTCCTTAGCCTGATAGATTGTACCGCACTTTTCATTGAGAGCGTTAGCAATTTCTTCACGTGTAACTGTTTTGAGTTCATCTTCTGTGAATGTAAGGTCTTCCTCATCAATAAGCCAACCAAGGAAATATTCTTTAAGACCAACGATGTTCCAGTTTTCACGCTCGTCCTCGTCAGCAAGATAAGTATTAACGGTAGATGTAATAAGATCTTCCATCATCTTAAGGATATCTTTATGTAGATCCTCACCATCAAGTACCTGTGCACGCTGCTTATAAATAATCTCACGCTGAGTATTCATTACATCGTCATAGTTAAGAACGTTCTTACGGATTGAGAAGTTACGTCCCTCAACTTTCTTCTGGGAAGATTCGATAATACGTGTAAGAGACTTGCTTTCAATAGGCATAGTTTCCTCAACGTTGAATACCTTCAGCATATTTTCAAGACGATCACCTGCAAATATACGCATAAGGTCGTCTTCTACAGAGAGGAAGAAACAGCTTTCGCCTTCGTCACCCTGACGACCTGAACGTCCGCGGAGCTGATTGTCAATACGTCTTGATTCATGACGTTCTGTACCAAGAATAAAGAGACCGCCGACTTCACGAACTTTTTCAGCCTTTTCCTTAACCTCAGCATTATATTTGTTGTAAAGCTGCTGATAAAGTTCTCTTGCCTTTAAGATTTCTTCATTGTCTGTATCTGCATATCCGATAGCCTCAGAGATAATTTCTTCGGGAACTTCACGTTTTCTCAATTCTGCACGTGCAAGGAATTCAGCATTACCGCCAAGCATAATATCAGTACCACGACCAGCCATATTGGTGGCGATAGTAACAGCACCGTATTTACCTGCCTGAGCAACAATTTCAGCTTCCTTAGCATGATGCTTTGCATTGAGAACCTCATGCTTTACACCCTTACGCTTGAGCATAGCAGACAAAAGTTCTGATTTTTCAATAGAAACAGTACCAACAAGGATAGGCTGTCCTTTCTGGTTACACTCAATAATTTTATCAATAATAGCGGAATATTTACCTTTTTCAGAAGTATACACCTGATCGTTATGATCAATACGGATTACAGGCTTATTTGTTGGAATAGCAATAACGTCGAGTTTATAGATTTCCTTGAATTCGTCTTCTTCTGTCATAGCTGTACCAGTCATACCTGAAAGCTTATTGTAAAGACGGAAGAAGTTCTGGAAAGTAATAGTAGCAAGGGTTTTTGATTCGCTCTTGATTTTCACGCCTTCTTTAGCCTCGATAGCCTGATGAAGACCATCATTGAAACGACGACCGAGCATAAGACGACCGGTAAATTCATCAACTATAACAATTTCTCCGTCCTGAACAACGTAGTCGATTTCGTTTTTCATAATACCGTTAGCCTTGATAGCCTGATTGATGTGGTGAAGCAGAGTAAGGTTATCGGGATCCATAAGATTCTCGATTCTGAATACCTGTTCTGCCTTTTTAACACCGCGCTGAGTAATTGTAGCTGTTTTAGCTTTTTCGTCGATGATATAATCAGCAGTTTCATTGATTGAATCCTGGTCAGCCTTGTCATCAATTTCTACAACGGTTGTAGGAGTAAGAGTTTTAGCGAATTTATCGGCAATAGCATAAAGATCTGTTGATTTGTCGCCACGACCGGAAATTATAAGAGGTGTACGTGCCTCATCAATGAGAATTGAGTCAACCTCATCGACAATCGCAAAGTTTGGCTCACGCTGAACACGCTGTTCCTTGTGAGTAACCATATTATCACGGAGATAGTCGAATCCAAGCTCATTATTTGTAGCATAAGTAACATCACAATTATATGCAGCACGACGCTGATCATTATTGAGACCATGAAGAATACATCCTACAGTAAGACCAAGCCAACGAAGCACCTTACCCATTTCCTCAGCCTGAGTTTTAGCAAGATAGTCGTTTACTGTAACTACATGAACACCCTTTCCTGAAAGAGCATTGAGATATGAAGCAACGCAGGCAACAAGGGTTTTACCTTCACCTGTTCTCATCTCGGCAATACGTCCCTGATGAAGAACTATAGCACCGATAATCTGAACAGGATATGGTTTCTTTTCGAGAACTCGCCAAGCAGCTTCACGAACAGTAGCAAGAGCCTCAGGCAGAACATCATCAAGAGTTTCACCGGATTCAAGTCTGTCCTTGAATTCAGCTGTTTTAGCTTTAAGGTCAGCATCAGAAAGCTGAGAGTATTCTTCTTCAAGAGAGAGAACTTTATTCTTAATTGGCTCAATACGCTTTAATTCTCTGTTTGAATAAGCGTTTGCGCCGAAAATATTTTTCAAAAAATTCATTTTTAAGATTACCGCCTTTATCTAAGTATAGTTATATACATTTTATATTGTACTACATTTTTATTTCTTTGTCAATACCTAAAATAATATTTTTCACAAAATACCAGTATCTACACCTTTGATAAATACAGTATTTATAATTTATTTAATAAAGAATATACACATTGACAAGATTTATTTTTTATAGTATAATGATAAAAGGAATCATGAAAAGAATTGCAGGTATAATGTCTGATTCCTGTTTATATGATTTTTTTCTGCAATTCTAAATTTTGGAGGGATAATTAATGATGAATATTGCAGTTGCACAGTCAGGTGGACCTACCTGTGCTATTAACGCTTCTTTGGTTGGTGTATTTAAGGAAGCTTTAAAGGAATCGCAGATAGACGCGATTTTCGGCTCTGTGAACGGAATCGAGGGTATTATCAACAATCACCTTGTTGACCTGAAAACACTCATCCGCACAAATGACGATATGGAGCTTCTGAGACAAACACCATCAACAGTTCTTGGCTCGTGCAGATATAAACTTCCTGAATATAAGGAAGATGATACTGTATACAAAAAGATTTTGAAAACTCTTGAACAGCGTCAGATTGGAGCTTTTTTCTACATAGGCGGCAATGATTCGATGGATACTGTAAATAAGCTTTCTGAATATTTCCGACAGGAATGTGTTGATATAAAGGTTATAGGAATTCCTAAAACGATTGATAATGACCTTTGTATAACAGACCACACGCCCGGATTCGGCTCTGCGGCAAAATATGTAGCAGCTACAATGCGGGAAATTGTACGTGACAGCTCGGTTTACAGTATTCCCTCTGTTACAATTGTAGAAGTAATGGGCCGTCATGCTGGCTGGCTTACAGCGTCAAGCGCAGTTCTTCACGCACTTGGAGAAACAGCACCACATCTCATATATGTTCCTGAAAGAAACTTTTCTCTTGATGCTTTCCTGAGAGATGTCCGTCAGGAAATGGCTAAACATAAAGCTGTTATTGTTGCAGTATCCGAAGGAATTGAGGTTCCCGAGGGTGTACAGTCTGGGGTAGTGGACAACTTCGGACATAAATACCTGTCGGGTATAGGCAAGTATCTTGAAGAAGCTGTACGAAATGAAATTGGCTGTAAGGTACGTTCTATAGAACTCAATGTAATGCAGAGATGTTCTTCACATATCTGCTCCAAAACCGATATAGACGAAGCTGAGGCAATCGGTTCAGCAGGTGTAAGCTGTGCGCTTAACGACGAAACAGGCAAGGTAATGGTATTTCGACGCGTAAACGAAATGCCTTACACTGTTGTTATCGAAACAACAAATGCGGCAAATATTGCCAACAATGAAAAATTTCTACCTGATGATTTTATTACGCCGTCGGGAAACAATATCAGCGAAAATGCTTTAAAATATTTCCTTCCGCTCATTCAGGGCGAACTGAATATAATAATGGAGCAAGGATTGCCAAAGCATTTTGCAATTCAGGAATCGGTACTTAAATAAGCAGCAACATTCTTAAACGTAAAGGGGTTTTGATTTTGCAGGAATTTGAATTTGAAGTTCTTGAATTTATCCGTAATAATCTGAGAAACGGCTTTCTTGATGCTGTGATGCCTATGGTAACTATGTGTGGAAATCTGGGTATCTTCTGGGTGGTCATAGCACTTGTAATATCTGCTAAAGCAAAATACCGCAAGTGTAGCATTACAATGCTTGTAGGACTTATTTTTGGTGTGCTTATAGGAAATTTACTTGTGAAAAACGTTGTTCAGCGTGACAGACCCTGCTGGATAATTGAAATGCAAGATATGCTCATTGCAAATCCTCAGGATTTCTCATTCCCGTCAGGACATACATTGTCAAGTTTTTGTTCGGCATTTATTCTGTATCATTATGACAAGCGTCTTGGAATTCCTTCTTTTTGCATGGCTATACTGATAGCATTTTCAAGATTGTATCTGTATGTACATTTCCCCACTGATATTGTCGGAGGTGCAATACTTGGAATTATAGTAGCAGTTCTTTCTATCAATGTAACTGATAAATATGTATTCAAGCAAAAACAAATTACTGAAAATCAATCATGATATTAAAGCAGTCTTTATTGACTGCTTTAATTATGTAAACATTCTTTAAAAAATGTCACTATTTTACCATTTTTGTCATGAAAATTATATACATATTTTGTTCAATAATGTACAATTAAAATATTAAGGGTGAAGAAATTACTGCACTGATTTACTCACCTGAAATCGTAAAATAAAAACGAGAGGAACGATTTATCATGAAGAAAAACACATTTAAACGTTGTGCAGCTGCACTTGCAGCTACAGTTATTATGGGTTCTGCTATGCCCGTTGTAACAGCTGCACCCATTTTTGCTGCTGACAATATCATCAGAAATCCAGGTATGGATGAAGGCACAAAGAACTGGGCTGTTTACAAGGAAAGCGGCGGAGCATACACACTTACTGAAGAGAATGGCGAGCTTGCTCTTACCGTTCTTGATCGTGGTAAAGTAAACTATGCTGTACAGCTTAACCAGCCTACAATCAAGCTTTATCAGGGTGGTGTTTACCGCTTCAGTTTTGATGTAAGATCAACTGTTGATCGTTACATCGAGGGTATGATTCAGTTGGACAAGCCCGACTACCGTTCATACGTATGGATGGGCTGTAATGTTACAACAGAAATGCAGACTTTTGAGAAAGAGTTTGTAATGGAAGAAGAAACAGATATCATGGCTAAGCTTTGTTTCAACTGTGGTGTAGAAGAAGAGCATGATCCTGCGGATCTTCCCGAACATACGCTTTATTTTGATAATGTAACTCTTGAACTTATTGACGACAGCAACGTAGACTACAGCGCAACAGAAGCATATGAAATTCCTATTAACATTAACCAGCTTGGTTATAAGCCTGAAAGCAAGAAGATTGCAGTTATCCGCGGGAATGCAGGTTCTACAGCTTCAGTTGTTAATGCTGATTCCGGTGAAGAAGTTTATACTGACAACGTTAGTGTTGCGATAGAAAACGTTTCAGCTGACGAAACAAACTATCAATTTGATTTCTCAAGTGTTACAACTCCCGGTAAGTATATAATCATATCTGAAGGCCTTGATGATTCATATGCATTTGAAATTGGTGAAAATGTTTATGATGCACTTCTTGATGATACAGTAAGAATGCTCTATCTCCAGAGATGTGGTACTGAGGTTGTGGATGATAAATTCGGTCATATAGCTTGTCATGATACAGAGGCTACAATCTACGGAACAAGTGATAAAATTGAAGTATCAGGCGGCTGGCATGATGCAGGTGACTATGGCAGATATATTGTTGCTGCTGCAAAGGCTGTTGCTGACGTTCTTTATGCATACCAGGCTAATCCCACAGCATACAGTGACAATATCGGAATTCCTGAAAGCGGAAACGGCACTCCTGATGTTCTAGACGAAGTTCGTTATGAACTCGAATGGATGCTCAAGATGCAGGATCAGACAGACGGCGGTGTTTACCACAAGGTAACTTGTGATACATTCCCTGGTTATGTTATGCCTGAAAAGGAAACAAAGCCTCTTATCGTAATGCCTAAGTCTACAACTGCTACGGCTGATTTTGCTGCTTCAATGGCTATGGCCTATGAGTTCTATAAGGATATTGATTCAACATTTGCAGATAAGTGTCTTGAAGCTGCTAAGAAGGCATATGCTTGGGCTATGGAAAATCCCGAAGTAACCTACAGCAACCCTGCTGACGTTGTAACAGGTGAATACGGCGACAGGAATCCCAAAGATGAGCTTTATTGGGCAGCAGCTCAGATGTACCGTGCAACTGGCGAAGATAGCTATCTTGCAGATGCAGATGCTGTTTCAACAAAGCTCAGAAAAGGTCTTGACTGGTCAACAGTAGGCGATTATGGTAATATTGCGCTTCTTACAATGGAAGGTATTGATAAGGAATCCACTGCTTATGCAAATGCTAAGAGCATTGTTATTTCACAGGCAGATGATCTTGCAGAAATTGCAGGTGAGCAGGCTTACGGTGTAGCAACTGAATCATATCATTGGGGAAGCAATATGACTATTGCCAACTATGGTATTATTCTTGCGCACGCATACAATCTTACAGGCGAGCAGAAGTATATTGATGCTGCTCAGGGTCAGCTTGACTACCTCCTCGGAACAAACCCACTGGGAACATGTTTCGTAACAGGCTATGGTACAGCAACTCCTGTATCTCCTCACCATAGACCTTCTATGGCTGTAGGCGCTCCCATGAAGGGTATGCTTGTTGGCGGTGTAAACCAGAATCTTGAAGATAATGCAGCACTTGCATATTGTATAGATTCTCCTCCTGCTAAGTGTTGGGTAGATAACGGTGAAAGCTATTCTACAAATGAAATCACAATTTACTGGAACTCACCTCTTACATATCTCATTTCTCTTACAGAAACAGCAGATGAACCTTCTGATGAGCAGAATCCTACTGAGCCTATTATTCCAACTGATCCTACAGATCCTCCTGTAATTCCTGGTGTTGAGGCTGACCTTTATGGTGATGCTAACTGCGACGGAAAGGTTACAATCGCTGATTCTACAGCAATTCTTCAGTCTCTCGGAAATCCTGATAAGTATGGTCTTTCTGAGGAAGGTGCTGCTAATGCTGATGTTGACGGTGTTCTTGGTGTAACAGCTGCTGATGCAGTAACAATCCAGAAACTTGATGCTAAGCTCATATCTTCACTTCCGCTTACGGAATAACTAATATTACTTTACTTCTATACCTCTTAAAGTAATAATTTGGATAAATATCTAAATTAAGGCTGTGCAGTTTTTCTGCACAGCCTCTTTTTATTCATCTTCAAAGAAGAAAATTTCTTCAACTGTAGTACCGAAAATCTTAGCAATGTCCATAGCGAGTTTGAGAGAGGGGTTATATTGTCCTTTTTCAAGGCGGATTATGGTTTCACGCCGTACACCGACCTTTTCCGCAAGCTCACCCTGTTTCATATCAAGCTTTGCACGATACTCTTTTAATTTAGTAGTGAGTTCAGGCATCATTGTCCTCCTCAGCGGTGCAATTCTCGTAATGCAGTACAATTCCATTATATACTGCATAGAGGAAATAAATAAGAGAACCGATAAAGCCTTCGTGAAAAGTTAAAGTAATTGTATTAGTATCTGAAATATTTCTGATGACGTTGACCGCTATAAATACTGCAAATCCTGTAAATAACAAGAACCAAAGAAAAGAAGAATTTGTTTTTGCAACATTTTCCTTGTAAAGTTCATCTTCTTTGTCACGCATTGCAGAAGCAACGGCGAAAATCTCAGTTACAATAAAGAACGATAATAAAAGCAGAGCATATGTTATTATGGTGAAAAGTAAACTTTTGTTGTCTTTCATGATAAAAAGCTCGGCAATACCCCAGAAAGCCCACAAAAAAGCATTGATTATACTGTAGATTACGCAAATTTTGTAATATTGTCTGTATGAAAGTATTTTATTTTTAAGATTCAGCATAATTATTCCTCCTCATCTTTATCAGCAGGTGTGTGGTCAAAAATAAGAAAAAGTATACTTCTTAAACCGATAGCGCCTAAAATAAGGTCTAAACATAAGTTATTCGCAGTTTCTGTTGAAATATCAAACATAAAGCCTGAAACAATAAAAATGGCAACAAGAAGAATGTAAAATGTAATTTCTGTTGCTTTGGAAAGAGAAGCTTTGGTGAATTCATCTTTTTTCTCGAATGTACCCAAAAGTAAGATAAATACAATCGATGCTACAAGGTATGATATTCTCTCCAGAATATGCAAAAACGGTAAATATTGTTCTAATTGTGAAATTACAAGATAAATTACAGATATAATAATTATTATGTGTTTTCTGCGATAGTTGACTGTTTGTTTTGGTAACATATATTATTCCTCCATTCTTGTGAT
This sequence comes from Ruminococcus sp., assembly GCA_017521805.1. Classification (GTDB taxonomy): domain Bacteria; phylum Bacillota; class Clostridia; order Oscillospirales; family Ruminococcaceae; genus Ruminococcus. Next base: position 60,899 of record JAFXDK010000035.1, read on the forward strand.
TTATTTATCACCTCATGTGACAATTATATCACAGGAATATTCATGTGTCAATAGAAAAAGTGATAAATTTATCACTTTTAGAGAAAACTACAAATTTACAAATTATAAAAAAGAAATTATTTGTTATTTCCTACAATGGACACTTGACATTTTAGCAAAAATATGATATGCTTATATTATAAATCTAACTTGGAGGAGAAAATGAATAAATCAGAGAGAAATAAAATTTTGTATCCCGACAATAAAAACGGAATATATATGTATGAGTATCCCGAAATCAATGGCATAAAGCAGTATGTCCAGATAAGAGGTACGAACAGAAATAATCCGTTGATGCTGTTTATTCACGGCGGACCGGGTGGTGCAATGTCTGGCGTGTGCCACGTAATGCAGGCAGGATGGGAGGACAAATTCACTGTTGTAAACTGGGACCAGCGCAACGCAGGCAAAACTTATCTTGCAAACAAGAACAGGGCAGGGGAGATTGCAAAAACAGGTTCAATGGATGATTACATAAAAGACGTTGACGATATAATTACCTATCTTCATACTGTATATGATTTCAAAAAAATAATAATTATGGGCTTTTCATGGGGAACTGCAATCGGTTCAGAGTATGCAAAAAAACGACCTGAAAATGTGCTTTGCTGTATCAGTGTAGGTCAGCATGTGAATTATCACGACGGAGTGTTGACGATATGCAGAAAAGTTCTGGAAAAAACGCCTGATTCAGTTGATGAGCAGCGTATAAAGGCTATAATGGACGGATTTCCTGAAGTACCGCTATGGACTCCTGAATTCCAGAAACGCATGAGATTTTTTAGGCCTATTGCTTTGAAGTATCTTGCACCACATGCAAAGGCAAATTATACCGCTGTTATAAAATCACCATTTATGAATTTCAGAGAAAAAATTGCATCGTCATTTCCTAAAACAAAGCTTCTCGAAAAATCACTTGAAACAATGGCTACATATGATTTCAGAAAAAAACTTAATTTTAAAGTCCCCGTTCAGTTCATTTTCGGTGAAGAAGAAACAATCTGTCCTTCAGATTTGATAACGGAATGTTTTGAACACATAACTGCACCTGTGAAAGAGGTTGTAATAATTCCTCAAGCGTCACACGCTTGCTTTTTTGACAATCCTGAGGAGTTTATGAAATCTCTGACTAAATTTCTTGATAAATTAAGGGCATCTCTAAAAACCCCTGTACAAAAACGGAGAAATATGATATAATATAGATATGAAAGTAAGACAGAAAAGCTTCTTTGATGAAGAAAATAGAATGGAAAAGATAAGTAAAATAGGCGATCCTTTAGAGATGCTGAA
>JAFXDK010000036.1 GCA_017521805.1 Ruminococcus sp.
TGTAGGACACCTGGCACAGCTTGTTCCTGCCAAAATGTACGACAGTAAATTTGAAAAATGGAATCTTGATGTGTTCCCTTGTATACCTGATACATTCAGAGTAGCACCTAAATCAGCAACTTTGAAATGTGCAAAGCTTGTAAAAAGCTTTTTTGATAAAGCAGATTGGCTTATAAATGCAACTGATGCTGACCGTGAGGGAGAACTGATATTCTCTTATGTGTGCGAAATATGCAAATGTAATAAGCCGTTTAAACGTGTGTGGATTGAGGACTTGACCGAAGAAAAGCTCCGAAAAGCCTTTAATAACCTTAAAGAGCCGCAGGAACAGCTTGTGTCTACGGTTACAGGAAATGCTAAAGACCTTGCTCTTGCAGGTCGTGCAAGAGATATTTCTGATTGGCTTATCGGTACTAATCTTACTGTTGCCGATACAAAGAAATTCGGTGCAGGAATGGGTATGCAAAGCGTTTTACTTACATTAGGCAGAGTACAAACACCTACTCTTAATCTGATTGTAGAACGTGAGAAAGCTATAAAAAGCCACAAAAAAACACCTTACTGGAAGCTTACAGCAGATTTTTCTTCTCCAAATGGAAAATTCACAGCTGAATATGAAAAAGGCAATTTCACATTAGAAACAGAAGCTAAAGCAGCATTATCTGAATGTAACGGAAAGCCTGGTATTGTACAAAACATCGAAACAAAACATAAATCTCAATCAGCTCCGCTGCTTTTTAACACTACGCAATTATTGGCAGCCGCAAGTAATCAGCTTGATTGGGATTCGGAGAAAACAACCGCTGTTCTACAATCATTGTATGATAAAAAATTTATGTCCTATCCTCGTACAAGCTCCGAACATCTTACCGAGGCTATGATACCCGAAGTGAAAGAAACGCTTGAAAAGCTTCTTGAAATTCCTGAATTTCAGAAGTACAAAATTGACAAGTGGACAGATTTTACGAAACGTCATTTTGATGATTCAAAAGTTGGTAGTCATCCTGCAATTATCCCCACTATTAATGTTCCAGAGAAGCTTGACAATCTGACAGACGATGAAAAAAAGCTGTATGAACTGCTTGCTATATCGCTCATCAGAATCATATACCCTAAAGCAGAATACGATAACACGGTTATTAAAGTTGCTGTAGGTGAACATATCTTCAAGGCAAGCGGAAAAGTTGTGACAAATGAGGGTTGGCAAGCTGTAAAGCTTACAGAATTTACAACGGAAAAGAAAAAATCCGAAGAAAAGCAACTACCGATTGTATCAGAGGGGCAGGAGCTGACAGGCGAATATAAGATTACAGAGGGTGTAACGGAGCCGCCAAAGAGATATACAGAAGCTGAACTGCTTGCTGCTATGGAGCTTGCAGGACAGAAAATCGAGGACGAAGAAGCAAGAACATTGATGAAGCTCCAGAAAAGAGGTCTTGGAACGGATGCAACAAGAGCTCCTATTCTGAAATCTCTTTTCTCCAAAGGCTATATTGCTAAAAAAGGTAAGACAATTTATCCTACAGAACTTGGAATGTATATTATTGAAACTCTCCCTGTCGATGAACTGAAATCAGCGGAGCTGACAGGCGAACTTGAAAAGCAACTGAATGATATAGCTATCGGCAAGGGCAATTATGATGAATACATTGCAAATATAAAGAAAAAAGCTTCTGAATGGTATGCTATTATAGCAAATTCAGAAGAAAAGAAATTTATATCAGAAACTGAACAGAAGCTTATTTGTCCGTTCTGCAATAGTCCTCTCCGCAAGCACGATTGGGGTTATGGCTGCTCTGGATTTAAGACAAAAGGATGTAAATTCCATATTAACGCTACAATTGCAGGAAAGAAAATAACCGAAAATCAGGTTATACATCTTTGTCAGAACGGCAGAACAAACATAATAAAAGGATTTAAGGCTAAAAGCGGCTCTGAATTTGATGCTTATTTGTTTGTTGACAAGGATAAAAAAGAAGTGTCTTTCCAGTTTCCAGATAGGAAGAAGTAATCAAATTGTGCTATAATAGCACAAAATTTATAGAAAGGACTCTGCTATGCAAATAACAAATGAACAGAAAACAGCTGCTAATCAGGTTGACCTTGTGGATTATCTGACTTCAAAGGGATATCAGCTTGAAAAGAAAGGTAACAGCTATAAGATTAAGATACATAAAAAGTTCCCTGGTGATATGTCAAGCCTATCAATCTTTGATAACCGCAGAGGTTGGAAACGGTGGAGCAGCGGAGAAAGCGGTGGAGATGCTATTTCTTTTCTCCAGGCGAATATGGGAATGTCATTCCAGGACGCAGTTGTTGAACTTGTAGGCGGCTCAATGACAGCATACACACCTCTGCCAAGAAAAACAGAAGCACCAAAAATTCCCGAAGTAAAGGAACTTTCATTGCCTAAAAAATGTGAGGGTAAATTTTCACGAGTATTTGCTTATCTGAATAAATCCAGATTTATTGATGTAAATATAATCTCAAAAATGATTGCTGATAAGAAAATATACCAGGATGAAAGAAATAATGCGGTATTTGTAGGCTATAACGAGGAAAACAAAGCGGCATTTGCTTGTGTGCGTGGAACTAATACACAAGTTCAGTATCGAGGGGACTGTGACGGAAGTGATAAAAAATACGCATTTTCAATGGACGGTACAAACAGTAACGGAAAGCTTTACGTGTTTGAAGCTCCTATAGACTTGTTAAGTCACGCTACAATGGCTAATCATATCACAAAAAATCCCGATGCCTGGAGAGCACATTCACGCATAAGCCTTGCAGGAACATCTGATGTTGCCCTGGAACATTATTTGAAATCTCATCCAGAAGTAAAAGAGATACACTTTGTCCTGGATAATGACAAAGCAGGACGAGATGCTGCTGCTAAATACGTGCCTAAATATGAAAGTTTAGGATATAAAGTCGTTAATCACGAACTTAAAACAAAGGATATGAACAAGGAACTTGAAGCATATCTGACCAAACCTCCGCCTGTGCAAAGGGGAGTAGTGAGAAAATAAAGGTGGATTTTACGAGATAAAACAAGAGTGAATATTGGTTATTGAAAATGATTATAAAACAAATAAAACGAAAACGCTGTCGGTATTTCACGACAGCGTTTTTGATTAATTCAGAACGGAGGTGTTAAAATGAGTTTATTCAAGTTAAGCAATAGTATTTTCAATTTAAAGCTGTCAGCATCAGAACTGACAATATATGCATATCTTTGCGGTTTACCGTCAGAATACATAATGCTTGACGGTGCAGCAGCAATAAAAGTTAAACAGGCTACAATTGCTTCAAAATGCGGTATAAAAGCAGTTCAAACTGTTTCAAAGGTAATTACATCACTTACAGAAAAGTCCCTTGTAGAACCTGTAAAACGCTCTGTGAAGCGTAACGGCTACAAGGGAACATATATGTATAAGGTTAAGAAGCTGCCAACTGAAAACTGCTTCTTTTTTGTTGACCGTTCTGTATTTGGACAGCTCAATCCAAGACAGATGATGATATATTTGTTTATCTGCAAGAGCTATAACACACAGATTTGCGACTGTTGGAACAGCTACAATGACATTGCAGCACAGACAGGAATGAAAAGAGAAACGGTTATTCAGACCATAGCTGAGCTTGAAGTAATGAAGTTCATCAGAAAGAGCAGACGAAAGAGCCGTAAGAACAGACGTGTATATGTTGACAACCATTATGTTCTGATATTGTATGTTAAAGGCACATTCAAGGGAAGAAAAAGAAAAGCGGTTGCACCGTCAATACAACCGCATTTCAACTTTAAATCACATAATTCTAATCTGCGTAAATTAGAAGTGGTTTACAAATTCAGTATACCACAGGAGCTAAAAAAAGTCAAGTCTTTTTTCATTAATTTTTTGAAAAGGGGTAGTCCGCAAATTTAAAGTCATATTGAGTACCCAATTACCATTACATTTGGAAAAGAAAAAATATCAGGTTTAATATAATATTATACTTAACTATAGTAATACTGTGCCTTTACAGTTTGTATAGTTTTGCCTGACAAATCTATTTCAGGTGTTGTGATGAGTTATCAAGTGTTGATATTGTTGAAAGTTTCGCCTTTTTTCTTTTCCAATGCGTATAAAAATGATTTTGAAAAATTGCCCTTTAAAACTTGATTTTTCTGCTTTACTGTGTTGTGCTATTATTTACAGGAGGAACATTAACAGTGCAGAAAAAGTATGAAAATTATGAGCAGCTTTTTTCAAGCACAATCAGTGACTTAACCGAAAACAGTGAAAAATGGTTAAGTTTTCTGGAAACAGCTTCAAGAATGTACAAATACAGCTTTGAGGACCAGCTACTGATTTATGCTCAACGACCAGAAACAAGAGCCTGTGCAGATTATAGTTTCTGGACTGCGGTAAACAGAATGAATCGACAACTCCGACAAGGATGTACCGAAATCGCATTGCTTGACCAGGAAAAAAGAAAATTGCATTATGTGTATGCTATGGAAGATACTGAGCCAAAAACTAACGGCAAATCAAGAAATCCAGAACATTATATATGGCAATTAGCTCCTGACAATCGTGATGTTATTAACGATATGTTATGCAGACAGGGCGGCATTAACAGTAACAATATCGAAAAGACAATTATATCAATGACCTCATCGATGACAAAATTAAAAATGGCTGAATATATCAGCGAATTTGACAACATTTATCACGGACTGGGCATAAAATCGCCAAAATTAGAGCTTGAAACAGTTGTCGCTGAAATCGCTGCTGCAAGTGCAGCATATATGACCGCAAAACGAACAGGAACCGATGTATCGAATTATTTGAATATGGATTGTTTTTCAAATTTAAATCTTATTGATAATCCCGAATTGACTGCTTTCCTGGGCAGAGTTACAACCGATACAGCAGGAGCTGTTCTCAAACTGATAGAGCGAAACGTAAACGAACATAAAATTCAAGAAAGGAGTTCTGAAAATGAACAACTTACCAAAGGAGAAAATCGAGAACGGAATACTTTACGTTCTGAACGAGGAAACAATGACATATCGCCCAACATTTCCAGGGAACAACGAGGAAGAAACTCCGATAATACACCGTTACGGCAAGATGAGAGAGAAGTATCTCAAGGAGAACTACAAAGTGACATACAGCAAAATGCTGATGTTCGGAGAGTTAATTCCTCATCTGGTATCGATAGACGAACAAGCAGCGATAATGGAAGAACAGATAATATCGGAAATGGCGAAAGCGGACGGAACAGACGAGGAGCTGAAAGCGAAAGACCAGATGAAGTGGATAGGTCTGATGAACAATTACAGACAGGCAGCTCACGAGATAATAGTCAAGGAACTGATAGAAGTATATTAAGCAAAGAAACGGAGGAAACAAAACCCTCCGTTTCTTCTGTTAATGATGAAGCTATTCATAATGCGTTTAATGAATTCAAGCTTAATCATTCTTTTTCCAATGAGCAGCAGTTGTTTTTTGATAGAATAGAACAGTTTGCAGCAAAAAACAATGTGACAGAAAATATTATTGACAGGGCATTTTCGGAACGTCCAGTATACCGCCGTACATATGGTAATAGAGAAAATCTTAGTAAGAAAATGTTTGAGCATAGTCTGAAAGTTCTTGAAAGTGAGCTTGAACGTGCAATTAGAAAAAATCTTGCTGAAAACAATGAAAAAAGTGCCGTTTCTGTTGAACAGGAAACTTCCGAAACTATAAATGTTCATTCAGAAAAAACTGAGGGGCAGGAAATGGCAAAATATTCAATCTATCAATTGAAGTCAGGTGCAGAATATCACGATTACCGTTTCAGTAATTCAGATTATATGAAACGAATGGGATATACACCAAATTTTGCTGATTATGATATGGTATATACTGGCGATTTATCAGATATCCAGGGAAATAACAAGTTGGAAGCAATCTATGAAAAATTCAATATAGCACATCCCGAAGATTTCACAGGTCACTCTCTTTCCGTAAGCGATATAGTCGTTATCGAAGAAAATGGAGAAAAAACAGCACATTTTGTTGATTCCATAGGTTTTACAAAAATGCCTGATTTCTTCCTTGAAAGAAAAAATAATATTGTTGTCGATATTCCAAAATATAATTTGACATTAGATTTTTCTAAAATCAACTCCGTATCGCTGAAAGAAGAACAGCAGAATTATATTGGTGGACTTGATTCAAACGGTCACGAAGCTAAAGACAATTACGATATAGGAACAAGAACCAATCGATATTATGCACACGATACAGAATTGTATGTACACAATTCAGAATATGGCACTATGCCTACAAAGATTGATACAATGATTGAGGATATAGAACAATTCCTTGATAAGAGCCTTGAATTAACCGATTACAGATTGGAAATAGAGGATAAAAATGGTAATACCACTATTTTCGATGCAAGCAAAAATAGTGCAGCTGTCAATGATGATGTTTCAGAAGAAATCATAATCAGTTCGGAAGATGAAATATTTGAACACAATGCCGCTGTATTAAATGATACACAAGTTGATGATGTTTTAAAATTACAGGAAAATGGCGAGGAAATGTACTTCCGTGTTACTACTATTACCGATGATTTTATGATTTCAATGGAACGTGTTAATGAGGACGGTTCTCCACATACTGAAATTGGAATAGGTACTAAAGCAATTGTAGGAAAATGGAAAGAAATACTGGCAAAGGAAAACGAAAACAGCTATATTATACGTAATCCACATATTTCAAATGAAAATGAAGTTGAGCAATCCGAAGAACAGGCTGTAACTATCCACTCTGTCGATGATATTGAAATTGGCGATATGTATAACTACAAGGGCAGAGAATATACCGTAGTATCAATGCGAGGTATATATCCTGACGATGTAGGCATTTCATATAATGAAACAATGTCAAATGGTACAGTTTATGCGGTCACGGAGAATGTGGATAGGCATAAATTGGCAAGAGAGGGAATATATCTCGGTAAAAGTGATAAGCTTACACAGGAAAGTACAGCTACCGAATATTCAGAAGTTACAAGGAGTATGTATCATACAGACAATCCTGATGTTTTAATAATCGAGGGTAAAGGAAGTCTTGCAAAAATAGATATTACTCCTACAGAAGAACTATGGAATAGACTTGCAGAAAAAGGCATTGTTCGGACGAATGAAAGCGTTGACAGGATTATATTCAATACTGATAATCTCAATTGGAATAAGCTTGTTATCCCTGATAAATGGGGAAATATGACGAATAACATTGACATTGACAAGGTATTTACAGAAAATGAAGTCCGTATAGCTCAAAGTGTTGCCGATGATGTAATTACTCCGACTTTAGAGGGAAGTCAGCTTAGTATGTTTGATGAACATATTACAGATGATATTATATTACCTACAGAAGAAGCTCCTGAAGAAGTTTTGCAAGTAAATGAATTTGAAAATAAGCAGTCTAAAATTATCCAGGATAATGCAACAAAAACAGATTTCACAATAACCGATGATAAACTCGGTGAGGGTGGAGCAAAAACAAAGTATCGTGCCAATGTTGAAGCGATAAAAACGCTTAAAGCAATTGAAGCGGACGGAAGAACAGCCACACCAGAAGAACAGGAAATACTTTCGAAGTACGTTGGTTGGGGCGGTTTAAAAAATGCTTTTGAAGATTTTCACGATGATTGGAAAAAGGAATTTACGGAACTTAAAGAGCTGCTTACTCCCGAAGAATATAAACTTGCAAAAGCTTCTGTTCTTAATGCACACTATACCTCACCATTGGTTATTGAAAAGATGTATGAAGCATTGCGAAATAACGGTTTCACAGGCGGTAAAATCCTTGAGCCTGCAATGGGTATTGGCAATTATTTTGGAAAAATGCCAGAAGATATACGTTCTTCATCAAATCTGTATGGTGTAGAGCTTGATGATATATCGGGAAGAATAGCAAAACAGCTTTATCAAAATGCCAATATACGTATTACAGGCTTTGAAAAGACGTTATTCAAGGATAATTCATTTGACCTTGCTATAGGAAATGTGCCTTTTGGTGCATATTCTCTTAATGAGCCTAAATATAACAAGTATCATTTCCAAATTCACGACCATTTCTTTGCAAAAGCTCTTGATAAAGTGAAGCCCGGGGGAATTGTTGCCTTTATCACCTCGAAAGGAACTCTTGATAAGAAAAATCCAGATGTGAGAAAATATCTTGCGGAACGTGCTGAACTTGTGGGAGCTATTCGTCTGCCGAATAATGCTTTTAAAAATAATGCAGGAACAGAAGTCACTTCTGATATTATTTTTCTCCAGAAACGTGAAAATCCCATTGAGCTTACCCCACTTACAACTCCAGATTGGGTACACCTGGGAAAAACAGATAATGGACTTACTGTTAATCAGTATTTCATTGATAATCCGCATATGGTACTTGGTAATATAGTCGCAGGAAATAAGCTGTATGGTCACGGAAATGATGATACAATGTGTGAAGCTATAGAGGGTGCTGATTTATCAGAACAGTTATCAGAAGCTATAAAACACATTAATTTTGAGGTATTAGAAAAACGTGAAGAAATGGCTGTTGAAGATACAATTGCTGAAATACCGTCAGGAATAAAGAATTTCAGCTATGCTGTAATCAACGACAAGATTTATTATCGAAATAACGATGAAATGGAGCTTTTCAACGGTAAGAAATCAGATATTCCTCGCATAAAGGCTATGATAGATATCCGTGATACTTTACGTGAACTGATAGCTTGTCAGCTTGATAACGGCTCTGATGAGCAGCTCCACGAACTACAAACAAAACTGAATACTGTTTATGATTCATTTGTAGCAAAATACGGACGATTAAACGATAAAATCAATGTAAAAGCAATTAAAGAGGACAGCTCTGCACCATTACTTTCATCACTTGAAATATACAAAGGTGAAGAATTTTCTGAAAAAGCAGCTATTTTTGAAAAGCGTACAATTCTTGCCAAAAATGATGTTACATCAGCTGATACTTCATCAGAAGCACTTACATTGTCGCTTGCAAAAAAAGCTTGTGTAGATATGGCATATATGCAGGAACTGACAGGCTTTTCCGAAGAAAAGATTTTGTCAGAATTAAAAGGTGTTGTATTTGAAAATCCAATAAAAATGGACGAAAACGGCAAACCTCGACTTGAAGCTTCTGACGAATATCTGTCAGGTAATATAAGGACAAAGCTTGAATATATGAAAACATTTCACGCTGAAGATAGCAGATATGCACATAATATTGCTGCTCTTGAAGCTGCTATGCCCACTCGTATCGAAGCAGCAGATATTGATGTTAAGCTTGGTTCTCCCTGTGTTAAACCTGAAATAATTCAGCAGTTTATGTATGACACTTTCAAAACTCCCAAATATAAACAGGATTTCGGATTAGGTTATAAGGATTCTGTTACAGTACAATACGCTGAAATCAATTCAACCTGGTTTATTCCAAATAAAAACTCTGAAAAGAATAATACTGCCGCAAATTCAAAATTCGGAACACAAAGATGTTCAGCTTATGAACTGCTTGAAGATTGTCTGAATATGAAAAACACAGTTGTTAAAGATGCAATTGAACGTGACGGAAAGAAAGCATATGTTCTTAATCAAAAAGAAACAGAATTCGCACAGGAAAAACAAAGACAATTACAAGAAACATTTAAAAACTGGATATTTGCTGACCCTGTCCGCAGAGAAGAAGTCGTTGAAACATATAACCGTATGTTCAATAGTATTCGCCCCCGTGAATATGACGGCTCTGTGCTTGAATTCCCTGGAATGAATAATGAAATACAACTCCGCAAACATCAGAGAGATGCTGTCGCACACGCTTTATATGGCGGTAATACGTTGTTTGCTCACGAAGTTGGGGCAGGGAAAACATTTGAAATGATTGCAGCTGCTATGGAGGGCAAACGTCTTGGATTACACCATAAAGCAATGATTTGTGTTCCAAATCACCTTACTGAACAGATAGGTGCTGATTTTATTAAGCTATATCCAAATGCTAATGTACTTGTGGCAACATCAAAAGACTTTACAAAAAACAACAGAAGAAAGCTTTTTGGAAAAATTGCAACTGGAGATTATGACGGTATTATTATCGGTCATTCACAGCTTGTAAATCTGCCTATTTCAAAGGAGCGTCAGCAAAATCTCTTGGAAAAAGAAATTGATGAAATAGTTTTTGCGATTAAAACATTAAAAGCTCAAAGCGGTCAGGATTACCAGGTAAAGCAGCTTGAAAGAACAAAAAAATCTCTTGAAGCAAAACTTGAAAAATTAATCGAAGCACCTCGCCGTGATGATGTTGTTGATTTTGAAGAACTTGGAATTGATAAACTTATCTTGGACGAAGCCCACGAGTTTAAAAATCTGTTTATTGCAACGAAAATGGGCAATATATCAGGAATATCAACTAATGATGATGTGCAGAAAACCTTTGACTTATATCTTAAATGTCAATATCTTGATGAAATTACAAACAACAAAGGACTTATATTTGCAACAGGTACACCAGTAAGCAATAGTATTTCTGAAATATATAATATGCAGAAATATCTCCAGAGTGACTTATTGAGAGAAACTGGACTTAATCACTTCGATATGTGGGCGGCAAACTTCGCTGAAACGGTAACAGAAAGTCAGCTTTCACCAGAGGGCAATAAATACCAGATGAAAACACGTTTTGCGAAATTCAATAATTTGCCTGAACTTATGGCACTATTCAAAGAATGTGCAGACATTAAAACCGCTGATATGCTTGGTTTGAAAACTCCAGAATGTACTATGCATTCAATTGTTGCTCAACCGTCTGGAATACAAAAATCAATGATTGAAAACCTGGCTGAACGTGCTAAACGTATACGTTTACGACAAGTTGACCGTAAGGACGATAATATGCCTATGATTACAAATGACGGTAGAAAAATCGGACTTGACCAAAGGCTTATGAATTCAGATTTGCCTGATGATAAAAATTCAAAATTGAATACGTGTATCAATAATGTATATGATATCTGGGATAAAACATCTGATAAAAAGCTTACACAAGTTATCTTCTGTGATTTGGGTGTTCCTCAAAACAGCAACGATAAAAAGAAAAAAGGTGAGCGATTCTCTGTATACGATGATATAAAAAATAAGCTTATTGCAAAGGGTGTTCCTGCCGATGAAATAGCATTCATACACGATGCTGCAACCGAGGAAGCAAAGGATAAGCTTTTTGCTAAAGTCCGCAAGGGCGATGTGAGAGTAATTATCGGCTCAACAAAGAAAATGGGTACTGGAACAAATATACAGACAAAACTTGTTGCATTACACGACCTCGATGCTCCCTGGCGACCTGCTGATATGGAGCAACGCCGTGGAAGAATGGTAAGACAGGGTAATGAAAACGAACACGTTGACCATTTCAGATATGTTACAGAGGGAACTTTCGATGCTTATTTGTATCAGATGCTTGAAAATAAGCAAAAATTCATTAGTCAGATTATGACAAGTAAATCTCCAGTTCGTTCTTGTCAGGATATGGACGAAGTAACATTATCTTATGCAGAGGTAAAGGCATTATCCGCAGGAAATCCTCTCATCAAAGAGAAAATGGACCTTGACATTGAAGTCGGCAAACTTAAAATGCTTAAATCGGCTCACGAAAACAACCTTTACAAGTTGCAGAATGAAGTAACGACACATCTACCAATGAAGATACAATATCTAAAAAATGAAATCAAGGGTATTACATCAGATATTGAAAAAGCGAAAAATTCTCCCATAACATATGATAGTGACGGAAAAGCGATATTCCCCTCAATTGAAGTCAATGGTAAGGTATTTACCGATAAGGAAGAAGCAGGAAAAGCATTGATAGCAGCTTTCCAGGCAGCCGTTGAAAAGGATTACAGCAAGAATCACGAAATAGGCAACTATAGAGGATTCAAGCTGCTTGTAGGATATAATCCTCTTGAAAAGAGTTATGGCGGTATGCTCCAGGGCGAAGCAAAGCATATAACAACTCTCGGAGGTAGTGAAACAGGAAACTTTACAAGGCTTGATAATCTGATTAGCACAATGGACAGACGTTTGATTGATGCACAGCGAAAACTTGACGGACTTGTTGTAGAGCTTGAAGAAGCTAAAACGCAGCTTGATGTTCCATTCCCTCGTGAAGAAGAATTAAGAGAGAAAACAAAACGTCTTGATGAGCTGACAAAAATGCTTGAAGCTGATGCTGACGATAATCTTGCAGTTGCTGATAATATTTCTGAAAAAACAACTTCGATAACTGACCCGTACTATCTTGGCGAATGCACACCAGGTGCTATAAGCATACTTGAAAAAAATGATATTTATTTTGAAACACATATCATCGAGGATAAACCACACGTAAAAATTAATGCTAAAGA
>JAFXDK010000037.1 GCA_017521805.1 Ruminococcus sp.
TATTTCCCGTTTTCATAATCCCGAGGGCGAAAAGGACAGAGAACGCACTCAGCAGAGCTTTTTCGTGCCTAAACAGGAAATAGTTGACAACGACTATGACCTTTCTATCAACAAGTATAAAAAGACTGAATATGTGGCTGTGGAGTACCCTCCCACAAGCGAAATAATGGCAGATATTGACGGGCTTTACAAGGAGCTTGGCGGTGTGCTGTCAGAGTTGGGGGGATTGCTGAATGGTTAAAGTAAAAGAATGTTCCGTTCAAATTCGTGGCGTTTCTTATAAACCCACAGATTTACATGATGCATTAGATGATGAAAGTATAATTTTATTAAGAGCAAATAATATAAATGATGATAAATTAAATTTAAATGATGTTGTTTATGTTGATAAGTCAAAAGTAAGTGATGAACAGTATTTAAGAATTGGTGATATACTTGTATGCACATCAAGCGGAAGTAAAAATTTAGTTGGAAAAGCTACTATTATTAAAACTAATATAGCAGCTACTTTTGGTGCTTTTTGCAAGGTTGTACGTCCGAAAGATATACTTCCAGATTATTTAGGACACTATTTTACTTCGTCAATGTATAGAAATACCATATCGCAACTATCAGCAGGAGCAAATATAAATAATATAAAAAATGAACATATTGATTCTTTAGAAATCCCCCTCCCACCCCTCGAAACCCAAAAGCAAATCGCCGCAAACCTCGACAAAGTTACTCACACAATAGACCTGTGCAACAATATACTTGAAAAGCTTGATTTGCTTGTAAAATCCCGATTTATCGAACTGTTTGGAGATTATGATTTGTCGCATCCGCAAGAATCGTGGGTTGCAATAAAAGAAATCGGAACGGTAGTGGGTGGAGCAACACCCAAAACAGACCGCGATGAATACTGGGGCGGCTCATTCCGCTGGATCACTCCTGCTGAATTAGAAGCAGGCAGCGGATATATTTACGATTCTGTTAGGAAACTAACTAAAGCGGGCGTAGAAAGCTGTTCACTACAAGAAATGCCCGTCGGAACAGTAATTTTGTCATCAAGAGCGCCGATCGGTAAAGTAGCTATCGCAGGTAACACCTTCTACTGCAACCAAGGTTTCAAAAACATAATTTGTAAGGAAGGCATAACCCCGCGGTATTTGTACACAGTTCTTCTGCTGAATGTTGAATACCTAAATTCGCTGGGCAGAGGTGCGACTTTCAAGGAGATTTCTAAAGGAATTGTCGAAAACATTCGTATTCCAGTGCCTGCGACTGACCTACAAGAGCAGTTCTCGGCCTTCGTCGAACAAACCGACAAATCAAAATCAGCCGTAAAACAGGTGCTTGAAAAAGCAGAAACATTGAAAAAAGCTTTAATGCAGGAGTATTTTGGATAAGGAGTGATCTTATGACCAACTTTGGTTTCTTAGCAAACATAACTGAATACAAGATGTTCTCGGCGGCGGCTATTGAAGCCGAAAAGGTCTATGCGACCTCTCCTGCCATGTGTGCGGTGGGCTGTCGCAAGGCTCTGGAGCTTGCCGTAAAATGGGTGTATTCTGCCGATAACACGATCACCATGCCCTATAAGGACAATCTGCAATCCCTTATACATGAGCCGTCATTCCGTTTCTGCGTGAATTCAGATACATGGAAAAAACTGCGGTTTATCATAAGGCTTGGCAATCTTTCAGTTCATACAGAAAAAACTGTAAATTCCTCAGATGCGCTTGTTTCCCTTGAAAGCCTTTTCGAGTTCATACAATGGATTGATTACTGCTACGGCAATGATGACTATGAGGAAAGACATTTTGACGCTGCCCTTATTCCGTCAGATAAAGTGGATATTGACATTAAGAAAATAAAGGAGCAGGAGTCGCTTATCGTTCAGAAAGACAGCGAAATCAAGGCTTTACAGGAGAAAATTGCCCAGATGTCGGCTGTGTTTACCTCCGCCAAGGAAACGAAACAGCAGCAGCGTAATTTCAAGCCCGCTGACTTGTCAGAATTCAAGACACGCAAGAAATATATTGACGTTGACCTTAAATATCTCGGCTGGAAATTCGGCGGAACCGATGCCGATGTTTGGGAGGAGTACGAAGTCAACGACATGGACGGCGTTTTCGGTCAGAAAGGTTATGCGGACTATGTACTTTTCGGCAAAGACGGTTTGCCCCTTGCAGTAATCGAAGCAAAACGGACAAGCAAAGACCCGAATAACGGCAGAAAGCAGGCAAAACTCTATGCGGAATGTCTGGAGCGTAAATTCGGCAGAAAACCGATGATATTTACATCAAACGGCTTTGAAACTTATTTCTGGGACGATAAGACATCGCCGCAGCGTAAAGTCAGCGGTTTCTTTACCAAGTCAGACCTTGAAAAGCTGATGAACCGCCGTGAAACACGCAAAAAGTTGTCAGATATTCCGATTGACGACAAGATAACCGACCGCTACTATCAAAAAGAGGCTATCCGTGCAGTATGTGAGCATATCGAGAGTGGTTTCCGCAAGGCTCTGCTTGTTATGGCTACGGGTACGGGAAAGACAAGAACTGCTTCAAGCCTGACAGATGTGCTGAGCCGTGGCGGATATGTTACAAATATACTTTTTCTTGCCGACAGAACGGCACTTGTCAAGCAGGCTAAAGACGATTTCAAGAATTATCTGCCTGATATGTCGCTGTGTAATCTGTGCAGCAATAAAGACGACAGAAATGCTCGTATCGTATTTTCAACCTATCCAACAATACTGAATGCGATTGATAATACCAAAACAAAAGACGGTGTACCGCTGTTTTCTCCCGCCCATTTTGATTTAATCATTACCGATGAAAGCCACAGAAGTATTTTCAAGAAATACAGGGCAATATTTGAGTATTTCGACGCTATTATGGTTGGACTTACAGCAACTCCCAAAACTGACGTAGACCGCAATACATACGACTTTTTTGAGGTTGAGAATGGCGTTCCGACTTATGCCTATGACTACGAAACGGCAGTATATACCGATCATGTGCTTGTGCCTTATTATAATTACGAGGTTAAGACGAAATTCCTTGAAGACGGCATAACTTATGATGATTTGTCGGATGAGGATAAGGAACGCTATGAAGAAGATTTCGCAGAAGACGGAAGTATTCCTGATTTTATCCCGTCAGCACAGCTGAATAAATTTGTTTTCAATGAAAAGACAGTAGATACTGTATTGCAGGATCTTATGGAGCGAGGAATAAAAGTCGAGGGCGGTGACAAACTCGGTAAGACTATTATTTTCGCTCAAAATAAAGAACACGCTGAATATATCGTTCAGAGATTTAATAAGCTTTATCCGAAATATAAAGGAATATTTGCACAGCGTATAATATGTGATGATAGCTATGCACAGAATATCATCGAAGATTTCAAACATAAAGATATGCCTGTTATAGCAGTATCTGTTGATATGATGGATACAGGTATAGATGTTCCGCAGTGTGTGAATCTTGTATTTTTCAAGAAAGTACGCTCAAAGACTAAATTCTGGCAGATGATAGGCAGAGGTACTCGTCTGTGTAAAGGGCTGTCATGTATTGACGCTATCGACGGCGAGTATACAGACAAATGCCGCTTTCTGATATTTGATTACTGCGGCAATTTTGAGTATTTCCGTGAGCATATAAACGGTTATGATACGGGCGAAACAAAATCACTTACGGAAAGTATTTTCTGTAAACAGGTAAGACTTATACAAAGCTTGCAAGAAAGTGCATTCACAGGTAAAGAATATCAGAATTTCCGTTCCGAGCTTGTGAATACTTGCTATATCGGAGTATGCAGTCTTTCAGACGATTTGGTGTCAGTACGCCTGCAAAAACAATATGTTGAAAAGTACAGGAATAAGGAAAGCTTTAATGTGCTTTCTGAAATGGATAAGTATGAATTGACAAAATTTATCGCTCCGCTTATAACCTCATACGATAAAGACGAGTATGCAAAGCGCTTCGATAACTTCATGTATGGCTTTATGCTTGCTCATGTTGAACAGCTGTCCACAACAAAATACATGAAAGGACAGTTGATAGATACAGCAGAACTTCTTGAAAGAAAGTCAGCTATACCACAGATTCAGGCGAAAATGCCTCTTATAAAAGATATTCAGACTGATGAATTCTGGAAAAACATCGGTATTCTTACATTTGAAATGCTTCGTAAAGAACTTCGTGATCTTATGCAATTCCTTGGCGGCGGAGGTAAGCCAAAGCCTAAAATATTTACAAAGCTTGATGATCCTGTAATAAACTCCCAGGAAGGACAGGCTCTTGGAGCCGCTTATGACTTTGCAGATTATCGCAAGAAAGTCAATCGTTATGTGGAGGAGCATAAGGAAGATCCGGTAATTTACAAGCTTAACCATAATCTTCCGCTTTCAAAAGCTGATTACGAGGAGCTTGAAAGGATATTAACACAAGAACTTGGCGACAGTGACGACTACAAACGTGAATATGGCGATACTCCTTTTGGATTGCTTGTACGCAAGATAGCCAAGCTTGACCATGAAAGTGCCATGTCAGCCTTTTCAACATTTATAAATGATGAATCACTTAACCAGAGGCAGATTGAGTTTATATTGAAGATTATTAATCATATTGAAAGCAATGGATATATAGAAGATGTAAAAATACTGATGAAACCTCCATTTGACAAGCCGTATAGTTTCATCAAGATGTTTGATCAAAAAACCAGAACTGCGCTTATCCAGACAATCGAAACAATTAAGAATAATGCTTTGAATGTTGTTGCTTGATAAGAAATTTTACAAAACTGAGAAATATACGAATCGAGGCGATTTACCCTGACTCTATTGCTCGTTGTGCTTAATTATAGACGCTGCATTTGTAATTCAATTTTGGATTACCAAAATCAAACTATGGAATATATTGGGGATTAGAATCTTCAAAATCATAGGATATTATTCAAATTATTTAAGACGAGGAGAGATTAAAATGACCGCAATTGAAAACATGCTTACAAGAAGAAGCGTAAGAGCCTATAAGTCGGATATGGTGCCAAAGGAGATTATCGAGAAGATAGCCGAAGCTGGCACTTATGCCGCAACAGGAATGAACAGACAGTCGCCTATAATTATAGCTGTCACAAACAAGGAGCTTCGTGACAGACTTTCTGCAATGAATGCGAAAATAATGGGAACTGATACAGATCCATTTTATGGTGCACCGGTTGTGCTTATAGTTCTTGCTGATAAATCTATGCCTACATATCTTTATGACAGCAGCCTTGTTATGGGTAATCTTATGCTTGCTGCTCACGCTTATGGTGTTGACAGCTGCTGGATTCATCGTGCAAAGGAAGAATTTGAAATTGCCGAGGGCAAAGAAATTCTCGCTTCCCTTGGCATTACAGGAGATTACGAGGGCATCGGTCACTGCATTTTAGGATATGCACAGACAGAACCTGCTCCTGCATCACCGAGAAAAGAGAACTATGTCTATTTTGTGGAATAATAATTGCGTCGGGGCTTTATGCCCCGATTTTTCTTAAAAATATTGATTTTGAAGTTTAGATATGATATAATGAGTTAAACAATACTTACATTGCTGCAAGGGGGCAAAAATTATAATGAACAAAGCGAAAATAACTATATTAAGACGAATAGAATACGGAATAATTATAGTAGTAACAGGTGCAAAAGCAGCGTTGAAATGTCAGCGACTTTCAAAAGAGGAAAATAAAGATGACATGACTATACCAATGGTGATGACGCTTAATGAAATTCCTATAGTGCAGATTTCGCCAAGTTATTGCCCAACTTGCTGTGGATTACTTGCGGCAGGCTATGGAATTGATAATGCAAATTGTTCAGAACTGCTTGAAATTTCCGATTATATCAACGGTGGTTTTGCAGATTTGGAAAGCTTAATCGAGGTGATAAAACCGTTAATTGGACTTTTTGAGGACGGTGTATATCTAATCAGAGACACAAAAACATTTCCTACAGACGGCGAGGGTAATTTCTTTTGGGATGTTTCAAATAAGCTTGAATATTACGATGCTTTCACAGATGCGTATTATATTTCAGAGCTTTATGAAGCGGCAAATATCGACGGTGTATTTCTTTATCCCACTCAATCTCCTGATAAATATAACGAGAGTCGTGTTCAGCATTATATGGAAATGTTCAGCCAATCGGAAAGCCATCCTCGTGCTATAGCGTATAACGCTATGAGTGGAATGAGTGCTTTGCTTGACGGGCATCATAAAGCTTGTGCTGCTGCAAGATTACATAAGCCTCTTGATACAATAATGATTACACCAGGCAGATTAGGTGGAAGACTTGAGGATTTATATTTTGGTTTCGGCTATTGTGATGAAAATATGCGGATTAATCTTAATGAAATCAAAGGCATAGCAAAGGTATTGTGTATGAAAATTATAAAAAATATAATCTCCAAAAACAATACCAATCCCATATATAATGCAGAGTTAGATGAGGGAAGATTTATTGAGCGTGAGTGGGAGGATTTCTACAAAGAGAGCGTAAAATATTATCCCACAGCAGAGCAATATGCAGCAGAATCAGTTTTAAGATATGATAAAGTTGCTGATATGACGGAAGATGAAATCTATAAGCATATTCTTAAACAGGAGAATCCCGGATATTACGCTCAGATGCTTATGCATTTCCTATATCGTCATAATCTGAAACAAGTTGAGCCTATTTTAAAGAAGTTTGTAAATCTGCCTGTAGGTGTTGAAACACAGCAGGTGATAGGTACAGCATTAAAATATCTGATTAATTTCAAAAGCAAAGAAACAGAAGAACTATGTATGAAATTCGTAATAGAAGACACAGAGTACCTTGCTGACATTGCCAAGGATTATTGGGAAGATGTAGAAGTTTCTTAACAGGATTTTTGGTGCAGAATATAATTCATTGTAATGAAATGAGGAAAAGAATGATTTATTTACGTGAATTCAAACCTTCAGGGCGAAAAGTCGATCATTCGAATCTGTATCCTTATAATACATTAAGCGGTAAATTTTACGAATCATTGGAATTTGAATCTATTACTATTCTTTACGGCAGTAATGGTTCAGGAAAATCAACAGTATTGAACATTCTTGCGAATATGCTTCAATTGGAGGGTGCAGAGGAGTATCACTATGGTCAAATGTATATTGATCGATTTATTGAAGAATCTTCAATACAAATGGCATATAACGAATATGGGTATCCCGTTAAAATACCTGAAGACAGTAGATATATCAAAAGCGAAGATATGCTTTATGAAATAAAGAAAATTCAGCAGGAAGAAGCTCTTGAAAACGGATATCTGTATGAAGCATATAAAAGAGGTATTGATGTTGATGAACTTCGTGATGAATTATATGGTATGTATGGATTAACACCTAAAGGAAAAAGAATATTTGATGCTTTAGCTTTTCAACAGGAAAAATATTCAAATGGAGAAACTTCATTGCAATTATTTATTGAGTTCTTGCAGCCTGACGGGTTATATCTTCTTGATGAGCCAGAGGTATCACTTTCATTAGATAGTCAGATTAGGTTATCAAAGTTAATAAATGATATGGTAAGGTTTTTTAATTGCCAATTTATTATTGCTACTCATTCTCCGATAATGCTGGCACAGCTTAATTCAAAGATATATGATTTTGACAAAACACCAATTAAAAGTGCCAGTTGGTATGAGCTTAAAGATGTGCAGTTTATGTATGATTTCTTTATGAAGCATAGCAATAAATTTGAATCTCAAAAAAGTAAACACGAATGAAACCAAATGGATAATAAAATATGAAAATTTTTATAGATGCAGACGGCTGTCCTGTAACAGATATTGCTGTTAAAATAGCGGTAAAACACGGTGTAGAATGTACAATAATCTGCGATACAGCACACAGTATATATCGTGACGGAGCAGAAACAATAACTGTCAGCAAGGGTGCTGACAGCGTAGACTTTAGGCTTGTTAATCTTATAAATTCTGGAGATATAGCCATAACGCAGGATTACGGTTTAGCGGCAATGTGCCTCAGCAAAAAGGCAATTGTATTAAATCAGGACGGGAAAAGATATACCGAGTACAATATACAAGGACTTCTCGAATTTCGTGCAATATCTGCCAAAATACGCAGAAGCGGTGGACGTACCAAGGGTATGCCTAAACGTACAGAACAGCAAAATCGTGATTTTGAAAATGCGTTGATTGCTGTAATAATAGGACAAAATTAGAAAAATATGCATATTACTGAAATTTCAACATGCTAAAATATGCATTATTTTAATTTTTCAACATCCTATATTATGCGTAAACTAATTGTTCTTACTACTTGCATTTTTAGCAATATTATGATATACTTTATTTAAGCTTAAATATATATCATTAGTAATAAGGAAGTGACTATGGATGAATAAACGTTTTAATATAACCGGTTCATGTGTGCCTGATCAGCATTATATGGTTGATATAACTGAGCGACTTGAAAAAATCAAAGAGATGATTGACAGGGGTGACTATTTCGTTATCAATCGAGGACGTCAGTACGGAAAAACAACTACTCTGAAAGCTCTGAATAACTATCTTGCTGATTCATATTATGTTGTATCAATGGATTTTCAGCGTCAGATGAGCACAGCGAAATTTAAGGACGAGTATTCTTTCTCTGTTGCTTTTATTAAGGCATTCATTGCTTCACTTAAAAGAAATAAATGTTCAGAACAGATTCTTTCTGCTATAAATAAGCTTGAAGAGAATATAACAGATAATCTCGACCTTGTTGATCTTTTTGTGAATTTGAGCGAGTTCTGCGGTTCGGCAGAAAAGCCTGTTGTTCTTATGATAGACGAGGTTGATCAGGCTTCAAATAACCAGGTATTTCTTGATTTTCTTGCGCAGCTTCGAGGTTATTATCTTGACAGATTTGATTCACCAACATTCAAGGCTGTAATACTTGCAGGAGTATATGATATTCGAAATTTAAAGCTGAAAATACGTGATGACTCCAATCATAAACATAATAGTCCATGGAATATTGCGGTAGATTTCAATGTTGATATGAGCCTTACCACTAACGGTATATCAGGTATGCTTACTGATTATGAAAAAGATCATAATACAGGTATGGATATAGATGATATCTCACAGCTTATATATGACTATACTTCAGGTTATCCGGTGCTTGTATCAAATATCTGCAAACTGATTGACGAAGATATTCATGAATGGACAGGGGAGGGAATTATAAAGGCAGTAAATCAGATACTTGCCACGAATACGCCTCTATTTGATTCTCTTATCAACAGACTTGAAGAATATCCTGAAATGAAAAAAAGCCTTTATCAGATACTAACTAAAGGGGACCGATTCTCATTTAACCCAGATCATGAACAGACTAAGCTGCTTTTGATGTTTGGATTTGTAAAGGTTGAAGATGGTGCTGTTGTAGTAGCTAATAGGATATTTGAGACAAGGCTATATAATGATATGCTGACTTCGGAAGAAATGAGAGCTACTCCTATATCTAAGGCAGGAGTATTTGACAAGCCGGAGTTTGTAAAAGATGGAATACTCAATGTTGAGCTTATAATCAGTAAATTTATTGAGCATTTCCATGAGATATATGGTGATAAGCCTGATAAGTTCATTGAAGAGGATGGCAGAAAATGTTTTCTTGTATACCTTCGTCCTATAATCAATGGAGTGGGAAACTATTATATCGAGGCTCGTACACGAGATAATCGGCGTATGGATGTTGTTATAGATTACCTCGGCAAGCGATATATCGTAGAATTAAAGATATGGCACGGTCCGAAGTATAATGAAGACGGTGAAAAGCAGCTTTCAGATTATCTTGATTCCTATAAACTGAAAACTGGATATATGCTGACATTCAGCTTTAATAAGAATAAGGAAACTGGGATAAAGACTGTGAAGTACAAGGACAAGACATTGATTGAAGCTGTTGTTTGATGACATTTTATGATATACTTTATTTAGATCATACCAAACGTCATATTGTGCAATATAGAAACTCGGTTATGAAGGAGATGAATGCGATGAATGCTGCTAATAATCAAAATAGAAACTTACCTGCCGGTATTCAGGATTTTGAAAAACTAAGAGAACTCCAATATGTTTATGTTGATAAAACAGAATATGTATATAAACTCGTTAAATCAAGCATCCCTTTCTTCCTGAGCAGACCGAGACGATTCGGCAAAAGTCTTTTACTATCAACGCTCAAGGCATACTGGGAAGGTAAAAAGGAACTGTTCAGAGGACTTTCTATTGAGCAACTTGAAAAAGATAACCCAGATGCGTGGGCTCCATATCCGGTATTCTATTTCGATTTAAACGGTAAAGACTACACAAAAGAAAATGCAATGGAAGATGTATTGTCTGAATACCTTATACAGTGGGAGAAACAGTATCACTGCGAATCAGTTGAACTGTCTTTAGAAGGACGTTTTGCCAATTTACTGATGAACGCTCACAAACAGACTGGACGTCGCTGTGTTGTTCTTGTCGATGAATATGATAAGCCGTTACTTGATTTAATCGATAATTCGGAATTGCAGGAACGCAATAAATCTCTGTTCAAAGGTTTTTTTGGTAATCTGAAAAGCTGCGACGCTCATATACGATTTGTGTTTATTACCGGAGTTACAAAGTTCCATAAGATAAGTATTTTCAGTGATCTGAATCAGTTGTTTGATATTTCAATAAATGAAGATTATGCCGCAATTTGCGGAATTACAGATGAAGAACTGAGAAACAACTTTATGCCTGAGATAAAGAAGTTGGCTGAAAAACAAAAAATTGATGAAGAGTTGTGCTTGAAAAGGCTCAAAATGCAATACGACGGATATCTTTTTCATCAGGACGGGCAGGGAGTATATAATCCATACAGCCTGCTGAAAGCCTTCTTTGCAAAAGAGTTCGGAGCATATTGGTTTGAAACAGGAACACCGACTTTCCTCGTAAAGAAGCTCCGTGCCATGGACTTTGATATTCGGAAGTTTGCGGACAAAACACTGTATGCAAGTGCAAATATGCTGAAGGATTATAGTGCTGATAACCCCGATCCTATACCGCTCCTGTATCAGACCGGTTATTTGACTATTGTTGAATATGATCCTTCGGGACGTGAATATACCCTCGCATTCCCTAACAACGAAGTCAAATATGGCTTTCTCGAATCATTGATGCCTGAGTATATTTCTGATTGTGGTTCAGGTTCTGGAATTGATATATTTACTCTCAGACGATATATCGTCCGTGGAGAACTTGAAAGCGTAAAGAATGTGCTTATTGCTATTTTTGCAAGGATCACCTATACTACAAAAGACGATCCATTTGAACATTACTTTCAGACGGTTATCTATCTAATTTTCACTCTTCTTGGTCAGTTTGCGGAATGTGAGATGCATACATTTATTGGACGGATAGACTGCAAGGTAGAAACGGATAAGTTCATCTACCTGTTTGAGTTCAAGCGTGATAAGACGGCAGATGAAGCGCTTAATCAGATTGAAGACAAGAGTTATACACTTCCATTTGCAGCTGATCACAGAAAGGTATATAAGATTGGTGTATCATTTGATACAGAAAAACGTATGCTTTCTGACTGGAAGGTTGTAGAAGAATGAAATATATGCACTAAAGACTATTTGAAATTAAAAAATGGCGCTGTAAAAAAAGTGAAACCAAAAGTCCGAGCGGGCCATGGAAATGGTCTACTCGGACTTTTTTAAAATATAAAAAGTGAAAAAGTGCAAAATTGTTGAAAACAGGGTATAACGAACACACCGGCAGAAAAATAATTTTTTGCCGTGTTGAAAAGTATTGTTTTTGTTGAAAA
>JAFXDK010000108.1 GCA_017521805.1 Ruminococcus sp.
GGCGTAGTTACCGACGAATTTTTAAGCGGTATGCTAAATGTGAAATAATATCTCGACTACAGTTACTGAAATATAGCGTACCAATTGAACACCTAGGGCCGGCAAAACATCAGTATTTACATACCCATTATGAGTGTCTTGAGCATCAGAAATTTTCAAGTATCTTGTCTTTTAAATTTGTATAAAATTCGGTAAAATTATCCTTGGCGTTTCTGCAACATTTATCTATGTAGATTTCGTTATTCAGCAGAAAATCATATATATCGAAGTGTTCAGGTGAAATTATAATATTTTCGTTGTCATAATTGAAATAATCCTTTAAATCAGGCAGTATAAATGTAGGATCGTTTGTAGCAGTAGTCTGCGATGTTGAGGTTAATGGATTAGTTGAAGATGTCTGAGTATTATGTGTAATATTTTTTGTAGCCTTCGAAGTTGATTGGATGAGTGTTGTTAATTGTGTAGTTGGTGTTGTTACAGTAGTAGTTGTTGTAATTGTTATTTCAGCTTTATTTGTCGTTTCATCTGGAGTTTCGTTATTTTTATCTGGCAGATAAGCATCTGAAATAGAATCAGAGGAAGCAAATAACTGCGTCCAATAATAAATTCCATTGCTGTATACTACGCCAACACCTATGTATTCTACGTTTTTGCTAAGAATATTTGTACGATGACCTGATGAATTCATCCACGCATTCATAACGATTTCAGGAGTTATTTGACCATAGGCTATATTTTCCGCAGCAGAAAAATATGATATATCAAATTCTTTTAATACTGTGAAACAGCTTGTTCCGTTGGGTCGTGTATGTGAAAAGTTCTTGCGAAGTTCTGACGAACGGACATTAGCTGCTTCACTAAGCAATGGTGAGTATTTTACAGGCTGTAAACCATAAGATGAACGCTCACGATTTACTAAAATCGCAACCTGCTTTGCATATTCTGCAAGTTCAGGGTTTTCGTAAGAAAGAGCGGCTGAACTTATCAGCAGATTGTTTTCCTCTTTTATTGCTGTGGTGCTTAACCCAGCAGCGGTAATAATGGCGGAGGCGGTAATGATAGAAATTATTTTTTTGGCATTCATAAATATACTCCTTTGCAAATGTTATAAGTATAAAAATTGTATCTTTAATAAGCATATCATGATAATTAGAATTAGTCAATGATAAAATATTACCAATTGTATAGCAGTAAGCTCCTTTAAGTTTCACATACAAAATCATTGAGAATCTTAAATACTACCATTGAATTATATAGCTATGCCGTCTGATGCAGAATCAGGCGGCATTTTAAGGTTGGTGGTGTAACGAAACTATTTGGTAAACATTGCATTTCAGGTCAGTTTATGGTATAATGAACTTGAGGGCATCTCTAAAAACTCCTTTTGAGGAAAAGCAGCTATGTATGGCATCTGCTTCGTCAAACTCCCTTGGAGTGCGGCAGCACGCCTTCGGAAGTTTTCCTTGCAGCTACCATACATATCTGTTTTTCCTTTAACCAAACGAGTTTTTGAGATGCCCTTGATAAAATTTTGAAGCGAGGCGTGTAGTGTATGAGAATAAACAGGCTGATTTCATTTGTTGCCGCATTATGTATCGGCTTAATGTCATTAATTACCATAAGTAATAGTGTTATTGCTGCAGAAGAAAATTCGGAATACACGATAAGGGATGAAATTCATGGAGTGAATGATTCTGTATTCTATATTGCAAGACCAGACGAAACTTCGCTCACTGTCATTAACGCCTCACAGTTCGGATTGTCCGCTGATGCGGAGGACAACACACAGGCAATGCGGAATGCCTTTGATTATTGCAGGCAGCATCCCAATACCAAGCTTGTGATTGATAAGGGAATCTATCATTTCAGTCCTGAGGAAGATATCTATCTGAACAGACTGAAAAACACGCTGGTTGATGCCAATAACGCTGAATTTATTTTCAACACACCCCATTACTTCAAAATATATGCCTGTGATAACGTCGAAATCAGAAATATGATCGTTGACTGGGACTGGGATACACTGAGGCTTGGTTCTCTTGTAAAAATCGAAAATGAAAATGACGCAGAGAATACGCTTGAAATAGAATTTACTGAGCTTGATAAGGTTGATGCGGATATCCCTCTTTTAAGCTTTATGCAGTATGATCCTGTCGATCTTGTTGCAGGAGTTCACGGTAGCTTTAAGATATACAGTCCTTCTGTGGATACGGAATGTATTAAAAACGTTGAAAAAGTAGAAGGCAGACCGAATGTGCTGAAGGTCACCCACAGCGGTGCATTGGATTATTTCCGCAACGATGAAGTCTATCTGTTGCGTCATTATGTTTACGGCGGGCAGGTTTTTAATACGGTAGAAGAATCCAGTAACATCACATACAACAATATCAGTATCTACGGTGCCTGTGGTATGGGTTATGTCTTTGCATATGGCTCAAATCACTATCAGATTATCAATTCATATATCGGCTTGCGTCCAGGTGCTGAAGATAAATACAGAATATCTACGACAGCTGACGGCATTCATATAACAAATACAGGAGGATATTTCCGCATTGATAACTGCGATCTGAGCTTCTGCGGTGATGATATTATCAATATCCACAGCAATATGTTTTACATTGAAAGCATTGATGAAAGCAGAATGGTTTTAGAGGGAACTGTTCCGAATAAAATCGTTGAACCGGGACATACATTGAGGTTTATGGATCTTGATTTCAATAATATCGACTGTGAAGCAACAGTTGAATCCATTACAAGAAACGGTTATGAGGCAACGATTACATTGACCGATCCATTGCCTGAAACTATTTCTGCGGGATTGGTTGCATATAACGGAAACAGACATTCTGAGAATTATGTTTTGACGAACAATTATGTACATGAAACAAAAGGACGTGGATTTCTGCTGAATAGTGATAACGGACTCTGCGATGGGAATACATTCTACCGGACATGCAGTCAGACATTACAGGTCCGTACAGATATTCCGACAGACAGAGTCATTGAGGGAACAGGGGCAGACCATATTCAAATCAGCAATAACACCTTTATTGAGTGTAATTTCGGAGGCAGAGGCGATGTAATTACCATTGAAAGTCTGCTGGATGGTGAAAGAGTTAATAACACACCATTGGCGGAAATCAATATCAGCAACAATGAGTTTATATCGTGTTATCAGGAAGTAATCAATGCGGATAACGTCAACGGTCTGACAATTGAAAATAATATCATCAGGGATAGCGAAAACTACATCATCGGCGAACATTGCAAAAACGTAAAAGTCGAATCAAATACATTTCTTCTGAAAGGCGATATCAACGCTGACGGCACATTCAACGTAGCCGATGTAGTTGCACTCCAGAAATGGCTATTGGCTGTTCCTGATACAAAGCTTGCCAATTGGCAAGCAGGGGATTTCTGCAATGACAACAGGCTTGATGTGTTTGATCTTTGCCTTATGAAACAGGAACTATTGAAAAACAACTGAATACCATACAAAGAGCCTTCAATCACGAAGGCTCTTTTTCATTTTTGACAGACTATGTAACATAACACCGTGGAACGTCGTTGGCATCTGACAAAAAGCCTGTTTTTCGGGCTTTACATGTTGAAAAATGGTAAGAAGTGTGGTATAATAAAGAAAAACAGTTAAGGAGGAACCCATATGAAATCCAAAATTATAGCAGCTCTCATTTCGGCGGCAATCACGATGACGGCAGTTACATTTCCTGCACCGATGAAAACCGATGCAGAATCTGATTCGCTCATTGTCAGAAAATTCGATCTTGGCGGGCTTGGTGTGGCGGATGGATATATCGGGGTATCTGCATCGGAGGGATATGATGCTTCAAAGGGCTACGGCTTTGCCAATACCGATGCCGTTGAAAATGTCACAGCAAGCGGA